>JBGOTY010000082.1:0-11302 GCA_041476745.1 Verrucomicrobiia bacterium
CCTCGCGCATGAACGCGCAGAATGTGCAGTACACGTCACAAATGTTCGTGTAGTTGATGTTGCGATCGATGATATAGGTGACGACCTTGTCGGGATGTTTTCGCTGTCGAACCGCATCCGCCAGCGCACCGAGTTCGGGCAACGTCAGCGAGCGATAAAGCCGCCCCGCATCGTCGGATGTGATCCGTTCGCCTGCGAGCACCTTCTCCTGAATCGCCTCCATTTCTAGTGGCACAGGGTTCTCCCGCTCAGAGCGGGACGAGCCTGTCTGTGTCTCGGGCTGCTCAATGGACGTATCGTAAATCATGCGTCTTTCCAACCAGTCCCAAATCCCTCAAGTATTGCTGGAACCGCGCGAGCCCCTGCTTCTCCGCCGCGCCCAACTCGTAGCAAACGTTCTGCGTATAATACCTTCGAAGAAACTCCGGCGTCGCCTCGGTCGCATTTTCCACAATCTCCTCGATGTGCGCAAGTCCCTCCGCCTTCGCTTTTCTAAGCAACTGTGGGAGCGACCTCCCGGTCGCGACCGGCTCCACGCTCTTCGTGCCGTGCTGCACCGCCCACGCCGCAAACACGAACGGCAACCCGGTCAGTTCCATCCACGCTTCGCCCAAGTCCCATACCGGCTGCGCCCCGTTGCGGGTGGCGTACCAGATTGCCTCGTCGCCGATCAACATCATTGCTTCGTGGTCGCTTAATTTCGCGCCACTCGGTCGCGGATAAAACTCCGGCTCGATGTGATAACCCACCTTCAACAAGACGCGCAATAACCACGCCGAGGTTCGTGACGCCGGATCGACCGCGATCCGCGTGAGCTGTTCAATCGGTTCACGATGGGCCAAGAATACGCTGGCCACGGGGCCACGCGCTGCAATGGCGATGCCGTCGACGATATCGTATTGATCGTGCAACAAGACTTCCGCCACAGGCACGAGGCCGGCATCGAACTGTTCGCGAAACATCAAATCGGCCAGCCGCGCGGGCGTGCACAGCGTTACTTTGTCCTCGATCCCGTAAATCAAGGGCCGCGCATTCAGGTACGGCACGCTGCCGATCCGCCATGCCGCTGCGCCGCTCACGCCACGCCTCCCTCGTTGGTTGCGCCAGCATAAGCTGCTAGTGGGACAGGCGGCTCGCCTGTCTCCTGCTCTGCGTGGACAGGCGTGGACGCCTGTCCCACTGTCACCCCCCGGTAAAGCGAATCCCGCTGCACTGGTTCGCGTCCTGTCTCACGAATCGCCTTCACCAATTCTTCCCGCGCCATCTGCTGCGGCGTCCGCGCGCCCGCCATGTGATAAATTTTTTCCTCGATCACCGTGCCGTCAAGGTCGTCCACACCGTAGCTCAATGACACCTGCGCCAGCTTCATGCCCATCAAAACCCAATACGCCTTGATGTGGTCGATGTTGTCGAGATAGATGCGCGCGGTGGCCAGCGTCTTCAGCAGATCGTAGCCGCTCGGACCGGTGAGGTGCGACAGCTTGTTGTTCTCGGGATGAAACGCCAGCGGCACGAAGGCCGTGAACCCACCCGTTTCATCCTGCAGTTCGCGCAGCCGTCGCATGTGATCGACACGATGATGATCTTTCTCGATGTGACCGATAAGCATCGTACAAGTCGACCGCCCGCCCATCTTGTGCCACGTGCGATGGATGTTCAGCCATTCCTCTGCGGTTTCTTTCGCGTGACAAATCACGTCGCGAACTTCAGGGTTGAATATCTCCGCCCCGCCGCCGGTCAACGAACCCAGCCCCGCCTCGCGCAACGCCGCCAGCGTCTCCGGCACGCTGCGCTTGCCGACCCACGAGAGATGCAGAATCTCGATTGCCGTGAACGCTATCAGATGCAGGTTCGCGTCGAGCTTCTTCAACTCGCGCAGCATCTCCACATAGTAGTCCCATTTGAACGACGGATGCAGCCCGCCGACGATATGGATCTCAGTAATGCCGAGCTTGAGCGCTTCCTGCGCCTTCTCGATCATTTGCGGAAGGTTGTATTCGTAAGCGCCCGCGTCACGCCGCCGTCGATAAAACGCACAGAAATCGCAGTCGAGAATGCAAATGTTGGAGTAATTGATGTGGCGGTTGAGAATGTAATACGCAACGTTGCCGTTCTTGCGCTCGCGCACGAGGTTCGCCATCGTGCCGATGGCGGCCAGGTCCTGGGACCGGTAAAGGCGGAGGCAATCGTCCTCATTGATGCGCTGGGCCGCCTCAACCTTCTCGTAAATGTCCCGCAACTCCGAACGCTCAATCAACTTGTTCATTGTAAAACCACATCGGCCACGACCGCTCCGAGGAAGACGGCGCTGATGACCGCATTCATGCGAAAAAACGCCACGTTCAGGCTGATCGGATCGCGCTGTCTCGCCACCAGATGCTGCACGACCAAGCAAACCAGAATGATCCCAAACCCAATGTAGTATGGCACGTGAAGACTTGAAATCAACCCGAAAGCCAGCAGCAAGACAACCATGATCGCATGCGCCACCCGCGCTACCTGCAGACTCGGTGCAATTCCCAGTCGGACCGGTAAAGAATGCAACCCCTGCGACTTGTCAAACTCCCAATCTTGTGTCGCGTAAATGATGTCGAATCCCACCAGCCAGAAAACCACGGCCAGTGCGAGCACGCACGGCGGCCAATCAAGTCTTCCACGCACCGCCAGCCAGGCGCCAAGCGGTGCAATCCCAAGAGCGAGCCCCAAAAAGATGTGCGAGAAGTCCGTGAATCGCTTGGTGAACGAGTAGAAGAACACGATCAGCAAGGCCAGTGGCGAAAGATAGCCGCACAGCGGGTTGATGAGCCAGGCCACATCGCCCAGCCCGAGCGCACTCACAACGACCAATGCCCATGCGTTTGTCAGCGGAATCTGTCCCTTTGGCAAATGCCGGTGTGCCGTGCGCGGATTCAACGCATCAAGTCGGCGATCGACAATGCGGTTGAACCCCATCGCCGTTGTGCGCGCACATACCATCGCCGCCAGGATGAGCAGAAAGGTTCGCCATCCCGGCCACCCACGGTCAGCCCTTGCCGCCACCACCATTGACGCCAACGCAAACGGCAGCGCAAACACCGTATGGGAGAAGCGTACGAACTCGAAGTATTTTCGGATACGGAACACCTATTTCTTCTAGCACAACGCTGCGAAGACATAGAAGAACGAACTGGGTTTTGCTAAGCTCAGGGCCATGCAACGACGCTATGCCATCATCGGCACGGGGGCGCTCGGTGGATTCTACGGTGCGCGACTGCAACGCGCTGGCTGTGAGCTGCATTTCCTGTTGCACCGCGACTATGAACACGTCCGCCAGCACGGTTTGATTTGCGAATCGCCGGATGGCGATTTCACCCTGCCGAAGGTCAATGCCTATGCCGATGTGCACGAGATGCCAAAGTGCGATGTTGTTTGCGTCTGCCTGAAAACGACCCAGAATCACTTGCTACCCCAATTCCTGCCGCCCATCGTTAAAGACGACGGCATCGTGCTCGTCATGCAAAACGGGCTCGGCATGGAGGCGCAGGTCGCCGAGATTGTCGGAGCACAGCGCGTCGTCGGCGGCTTGTGTTTCCTTTGCTCAAATAAGGTCGGGCCAGGGCACATCCGTCATCTGGGCTACAGCCTGGTCGCACTCGGCGAATTCGCCACGCGCGGGATTAGCGGACGCCTGCGCGCGATCGCCGACGACCTTCAGCGCGCCGGCGTCGAGATCGAACTGGCCGAGGATCTCGAGGTCGCTCGCTGGCAAAAACTGGTGTGGAACATTCCCTACAATGGGCTTTCGGTTGTTCTCGATGCCACAACTACAGAACTAATGACCCAACCGCACACTCGCCAGCTTGTTGAGGAGATCATGCGGGAAGTCGTGGCCGATGCGCGAGCGTGTGGTGCGGCTGTCTCGGATGAAATCGTCGAGAAAATGCTTTCCAACACGGAAAAGATGACGCCGTACCGCACGAGCATGAAGATCGACTATGATGAGCGCCGTCCGCTGGAGGTCGAAGCCATTTTCGGTAATCCACTGCGTGCCGTACAACGAGTGGGAGCTGTGTCGCCGCTACTGGAACAACTCTACCGTCAGCTCAAGTTCCTGGACGCGAGAAATGCTGCGTCGCCCCACTGAATCTGTCCGTTTCACTTTTTCGGATGTCGCATGAAAAACTCCCACATCAAATCGGTCGCGGAGATCTCCCGGGTTGGCACGGTACCGAGTAGATAAGCCTCTCCGCCCGGCCACGCGTGTCCACCGCCTTTGACCGTGTACAGCACGACCTCCGTCCCCTCCCTGCCCCCGCGATAAATCTCCGTGCGAATATTCCCCTTCTCCTCCCGCTGCGGCGTTTCGGAACAATTATTCTGTTTCACGTAGAACATCACTGCGTAGGAGACGGATTTATCGACACGCCGATGCGTGTCCGCTTTCTTGAGCGGCTCTCCGCCGTCGTACAGGACATGTTCGTCGGCGGTACCGTGGAAGATGATCATCGAAACGGGATGAGCGGGTTGGCACTTGTCCAGGTTCAGAGCACCGGCGACGGGCGCAGCGGCGGCAATCTTGTCGGACAATTCGCACGCCAGACGATAGGTCATCATCCCACCGTTTGACATGCCGGTAGCGTAGATACGGTGGGGATCGATCGCCCGCGTCTTCACCAGTTCATCAATCAGTGCGCGGATAAAGCCCACGTCGTCCACGTTGGTATCCAGCGCGTAGCCGCAGCAGTTACCGGAGTTCCAAGTCAACAAGCGGTTCTTCAACCGCCCGGAACCATTGGGGTAGACGACGACAAATCCCTCTTTGTCCGCCTTTTCGCTGAACCCCGTCATCTGCACCGCTCCGGGCGCGTTCCCGCCGCCGCCGTGCAAGACGATCACCAGCGGCAGTGAACGTTTCCCGTCGTAGGCCGGCGGCAAATGCAGGAGATAGGTTCGCTCGCGGCCGCCAACTTTCAGCGACAATACGTGATCGCCGGCCTTCAATTCATCGCCTTGAGTGCGCATCGACAGCAACGATAGCACAACAATCCCCAAAACCAGTTTTACCACTTCACGCCCTTGCATCTCGCCCTTCACCGGGTAGTTGTTGCATTCACTCAGGGGGACGAAGTGTTCCACCCCGCGGTCACAACTGCCAGGAAAACGAATACTATTCGCCACTCTGCCATCGTTTGACGAGTTGGTGTTCAATGCCGAGGTGATCCAGCACCCGCGCGACAATCGTGTCCACAAGTTCCGTAATCGTCTTCGGCTTGGTGTAAAAGGACGGGCTGGCTGGAATGATCATCACGCCGGCTTCGGTCAGCGTGGCCATATTGCGCAGGTGGATCAGGTTATACGGCGCTTCGCGCGGGACGAGGATGAGCTTGCGCCGCTCCTTCAGGAAGACGTCCGCCGCGCGCGCAATCGTGCTGTCGGACACGCCACGGGCAACCCGCCCTATGGTGCCCATCGACGCGGGGATGATGACCATCGCATCCAATTTGGCCGACCCGCTTACGAACGGGACGAACATGGAACCGTTTTCGTCATACTGAATCACCGACGGCGCAATTTTCAGCTCACCCTTCGGCAACTCCAGCTGGCCGACTTCACGGGCATGCTTCGTGGAGATGAAGTGGATCTCATGCTTTTGCGGATCAAGATTATCGAGCAGCCGCTGGGTATAAATCGCACCGCTTGCCCCGGTCATGGCTACTACGATTCTCATAGCGTCTTCACCGCTTCCTCTGCTGCGCGCAAGGTTTCTTCAATATCCTGCTCCGTATGCGCCAGGGAGAGGAAGCCAACCTCAAACTGCGACGGAGCCAGGTACACGCCGCGTTCGAGCATCGCGTGGAAAAACTTCGCGTATCGTTTTGTATCGCTCGTCTTGGCACTCGTGTAGTCCACCACTTCGCGGTCCGTAAAAAATGTACAGAATAGCGAGCCGAGGCGTACCGAATGTCCCTTCACTAGTTTCTTCCACTCATCGCCAAGCGCGGCAGCGCGACGCTCCAGCTTCTCATAGGCGTCGCCGTGGGAAAGCTCCTCCAACGTCGCGATTCCCGCGGCCATAGCCAGTGGATTGCCGGAAAGCGTGCCGGCCTGATACACGGGACCATTGGGCGCCAGCAGGTCCATCACGTCCGCTCGCCCGCCGAACGCGCCGACCGGCAGGCCGCCTCCGATGATTTTGCCGAGTGTCGTGAGATCGGCCTGGATTCCGAACAATTCCTGCGCGCCACCACGCGCCACGCGGAACCCGCTGATGACCTCATCAAGAATCAACAACGCGCCACTGTCCTGCGTGAGTTTGCGCAGCTTTTCCAGAAAGCCAGGCTTGAGCGGGATCAATCCCATGTTCGCGGGAATCGGCTCAATAATCACGCAGGCAATCTCGCGCCAGTTTACGGTGTCGAGCGCCGCAGAATCATTCAAGGGTAACGTGACGGTGTTGCGAGCGAAGTCCGCAGGGACGCCGGCGCTGTCCGGCACATCGAACGTTGCGCCGCCCGAACCCGCTTTTACCAGCAGCGCGTCGGCGTGACCGTGATAGCAGCCTTCAAATTTCAATATCTTGTCCCGCTTGGTAAACCCGCGCGCCAGGCGAATGGCTGACATCGTCGCTTCCGTGCCCGAATTCACAAAGCGAATCTTCTGCATCGACGGAAATGCCTCGCGGACCAGTTGCGCGAGCCGAATCTCGCGCGGATTCGGTGTCCCAAAACTCGTCCCGTCCCGCGCGGCTTCCTGCACGGCGCGCACGACCTGCGGATGCGCATGGCCGAGGATCATCGGCCCCCAGGAGCCGACGTAATCAATGTACTCGTTGCCATCCACGTCCCACAGCCGCGAGCCTTTGGCGCGTTGCGTAAAAAACGGCGTGCCCCCCACGCCCCGAAAGGCGCGCACGGGAGAATTTACCCCGCCCGGAAAATGTTGCAGGGCCTCTTGCCAGAGTTTTTCCGAGTATTCGTGGGTTGGGGTCATCTTCGCAAAAATTTAGCAGGTTTCACCGCTGATGCTAGGCGAAATGAACGCCGCTATCGCCATTCGTGCCTTGGGTATTTCCGTTGCAATTCCACTTTGAGCTTCGGATACGTCTCGCGCCAGAAGGTCGCGAGGTTCTCGGTCACTTGCACGGGTCGTTGATTCGGCGCCAGTACTTGTATCCGTACAGGCACGCGGTGCTGCGCAATCCACAACCCTTGCTTCACGCCGTACAAATCCTGAATCCGCGCCGACACGGTCGGCGGGCCATCAGTTGAGTACGCAACCTTCGCCCGCTTCCCGCCCGGCAACTCAATCCGTTCGGGCGCGTATTCTTCGACCCACGCTTGCTGCTGTCCCGAAAGCCACGATTTCATTACCGGCCAGACGGGCTTGTCCTTGATCTCTTTGTAACTCCTCGCGCCGAGGCAGATTTGCTCGATCAACGCCTGCCGGTCGTCGCTGCCAACCGCGGGAATGGCGAGTTCCGGAATCCATTCGCGCAGCCGATTCACGCGCACGATCCATTGTTCAACGGCCTCATCCCAATTCTTCAACACGCAACGGCCCGCGACCACTTCGGCGGCAAGAATCCGTGCGGCGGCGTCCAGCGGAACATCCTCCGACCGCCCGGCCTCCAACACGAGATCGCGAAATTGTTTCCGTCGCTCCCCAAACACGCGCCGCTGCGTCGTGTCGTAAACCACCGCCTGCGTTTCGGTGAAATCGCCCGGGAAAAGTTCGCGCAACCACTCTTCCTTGATCGCCGTCGCCAGGCTCAGCAGGACGTTCAGTTCCCGATCCTTGCCCGTACCGCTCTGGATCTCGTGGATTTCGGTCGCCACCAGCAAGGGCGCACTTTGCACAACGCTCTCCCGCGCCAGGACGCCGCGCCGGTCGTGGACGAGCTGGCACCGCAACGTTCCTTCATCCAGCCGACGCGCCACGTGATCGGAAAACCCCAGCAACACACAACGCTGGATCGCATCGGTGGCCGCCCGTTTCTCGCTAACGTCCAACCTTTCCCGCTTCGCAATGTCGAGGAACTGGTCGAACAACGGTCCGACCTGCCGCGCCGCTTGGGCGTGGACGCCGACCTGACGGCAGCGATCGAGGTTGTATCCGTTGCGATCCGCATAGCGCCACGCGCGCATGAGCACAAAGAAATCCGACTGCGTCTCGCCGCCAAATAAATCGTCGCGCGCCTCCTCCACCTGCTTCCCTTGCCGACGCACCATCAAATCGCGTCCTTGCGTGAGCGCGGCGATGAGCGCCACCTGCCGCACGCAACCGTATTCCTGCGCCGCGAGCAGCATCCGCGAATAACGCGGGTGCAGCGGGAACGCGAGCATTCGTTGTCCGAGTTCCGTCAGCGCGCCGGTCGTGTTTTCTAGCGCACCCAAATCCTTGAGCAAGAGCACCGCATGGTCCAACGACTGACGACTCGGCGGTTCCAGCCAGCGAAATGCGTACACGTCATCCACCCCGCTCGCTTTCAGCGTCAACACCACTTCCGCAAGATCGAGACGTTTCACCTCGGCGGCTTCCTGTAGGGGCCTCTGCTCGTGCTCGTGCTTCGTCCACAATCGCAAGCAGACGCCCGGCGCTGTGCGACCGGCGCGCCCGGCGCGCTGGTCAGCCGAGGCGCGACTGATCTTCTCGACGAGCAATGTATTGATGCCGCGGTACGGATCGTAACGCGGGATGCGCGCCAGGCCGCTGTCGATCACGATGCGCACGCCGTCAATCGTCAATGAAGTTTCCGCGACGTTCGTGGAGACGACGATCTTGCGCCGGTCGTATTGTGCCACAGCCGCATCCTGGTCGTTGGTCGGCAGGTCGCCGTGCAGCGGGAGGACAATGAACTGGCTGCCGAGCGCGTCTTGCGCCCCGCGCACCGTCCGGCTGATTTCGTACGCGCCGGGCATGAACACCAGCGCATCGCCTTCGTGTTGCGTGACGAGTTGCTCCAACTCCTTCACCGCCGCTTCCCACACCGGCCAATCGCCCAACGTTTTGTCGAGGTATTCAATGTCCACGGGAAACGTGCGGCCTTCGGATGAAAGCAGCTCGCAAGGTTTCAGGTATTCGCGTAGCGGCCCCACCTCGAGCGTGGCCGACATCACCATGATGATCAAATCGGGACGCGTCGTTTCCTGAATCTGCAGCGCGCGCGCCAGCGTGATATCGCCGTAGAGATGACGCTCGTGAAATTCGTCAAAAATGACCGCGCTGATGCCGCGCAGGTTTTTGTCAGAAAGCATCTGCCGCAGCAGGATGCCTTCGGTGACGTAACGAATCCGCGTCGCGGGTGAAGTGACATCGTCGAGGCGAATCTGGTAGCCGACTTCCTGGCCTAATTTCACCCCCCGACCTTTCGCGACCCACGCCGCCAACATTCTCGCCGGCAACCGCCGAGGCTGCAAGATGACCACCTGGCCCCTACCTCGTTCCACTCCTCCGGAGGGGCCAGGGGTGGGTTCCGTCTTTCCATCCAGTACTCCGCCATCCAGCAACATCTGCGGCACCTGCGTCGATTTGCCCGACCCCGTCGGAGCCGTCAGGATCAACCGCCGCTGCTTGCCCAAAGCCGACAGCAGCGACTCTCGCACTTCCATAATTGGCAAGCTGCTCGCATTCATTGTTTCGCCGGAGCTTATCACAGCCACGGGTTTGCCCTCAATTTCACCGGTGCTGAGTCAGTTTTTTGCATAAAAAGATGCGAAAACCCCCCTCTAAATGGGTTCGTTTCGCAGAAACGTATATGGGCCCCCGCGCTGCCCACAGCAGCGAGTCGCGCCGAAGCCTTGGCGAAGGCGGATCCCCGCCACGTCCAAAGGCGCAATCGTGCCATCTTGTCTCGTGGCAACTTTGGCGACGGCTAATTTTCGCTGACGAACGATGATCTGCTTCCTTTCTTGTTTACGAACAGCGCCTACCTTACACATCCCGCACTACCCAGTCCAGCATAATTATCAATTTACGATAGATAGTCGCTTATCGAGCCCGCTTTATATGCTTTCCTCGTGGTTTCATTAGAGGTTTAATTAGATACGTGAAGACAGACGGCGCGACCTATGAGTCAAGCACTTGAACTCACCGATTATCAGCGTGAACTGTGTTCTGGCAGTGAAGCGCTATTTTTCCTGGCCTGCATTGAGTGCTTCGGCTTTCTTGTCACTGAGCATGGGTATCACATGTCATTTCACCCGATGGGTAAAGGATGCTACCAAGCTCTCTTTAAGCAGGACATCCAGACCGAATACTTCGCCGTACGTCTGTTTCATGAGTCCAACCATCTCTGGTGCGAGATTGAACGTTTCGCAGGCCTAGACCACCAGCGCAGATTACGGCTTTCCGAGGCCGTGCGGCTCTTCAGCTTCGCGTTTCCATCTGAACATCTCGATGTTGTCTTGCCTGACGAGCAGACTATTCCGCAACGCGTGCGCGCGTTCGCTGATTGCATCCGTGCTCACCTCGCTGATTTCCGCAACATGCCTGTTCATTCAGACAAATGACCACAACCCCCAACCAGACAGTAGAGCGACTTGGCGGCCCGCTACGCGGCTCGCCAGCAGCAGTTACTGAGCTTGGCTGAGGCGCTGGAACACGCACGCGGAGAGATCACGCTCACAACAAGCGATGTGCCCATGTCCGAGCGATTTCATCATAATGTTTATGTCATCCTGCTCGACGGCGCGGTCTCGAAAGAGCGCAAGGTCAGGGCGCTGAATCCGAAGCGCGATCCGAAAAAGCCGTGCGTGTATGTCGGGATGACGGGGATTCCGCCGATCGAACGGTTTCAGAACCACAAGGACGGCTACAAGGCGTCGTACTACGCTTGTAAATATGGCGTGCGGTTGTTGCCCGAATTGTACGAGTACCTCAACCCGATGCCCTACGAGGCGGCGTGTCAGATGGAGAAGGAACTGGCTGAGGATTTACGCGAGCAGGGCTACACCGTCTGCGGCGGAACCTGAGTATCAATCCTTCACGCGCGCGATGGCCAGGCCGTCGAGGTTTTCGCGCATCACGGTGATCAGGATCGCCTCGAGTTTGGGGTTCGCGGCGAGTTTCCGATTGAACTCCTGAATCCCGAGCACGAGCGGGTCCGTCTCGTCACTCCGCGCCACTTTTCCATCGCGGATGACATTGTCGGCGAGAATCAGGCTGCCGGGATGAGTCAATCGCACGGCGTAATCCAGATAGACGGGATAGTTGTTCTTGTCCGCGTCGATGAAGACGAGATCAAAAGGTGCTTCCCCGGCCTTGACCATTTTTTCAAGCGTCGCCCACGCATCGCCGTGTCGAATGTCCACCAGCGAGCGTAAAC
>JBGOTY010000083.1:0-11294 GCA_041476745.1 Verrucomicrobiia bacterium
GATGGAGTCGCCGATCTTGACGGTACCGCCGGTGATCTTGCCGATGGCGATCCGGCCCACGTAATCACTCCAATCGAGGTTACTAATCAGCATTTCGAATGGCGCCTTAATATCGGCTGCCGGTGCCGGAATGTGCTGCAAAATAGTTTCAAACAACGGCGTCATGCCGTTGGTGATGGGGTCGCCGATCTTTTTCACGGCGTACCCGTTGCGGGCGCTGGCGTAAATGAACGGAGCATTGAACTGTTCTTCGGTGGCATTCAACTCCAGCAAAAGCTCCAGCACCTTGTCATGCATCTTGTGCGGGTCGGCATGTTCGCGGTCGATCTTGTTGATGACCACGATGACCTTCAGGCCGTGGCTCAGCGCCTTCTTCAACACAAACCGCGTTTGCGCCTGTGGGCCGTCAAACGCGTCCACCAGCAGCAACACGCCGTCCACCATGCCGAGGATGCGTTCCACTTCCCCGCCGAAATCCGCGTGGCCGGGCGTGTCCACGATATTGATGGTGTGCCCGCCCCAATGAACGGAAGCATTCTTGGCCTTGATGGTGATGCCCTTCTCTTTTTCAAGGTCCATCGAATCCATCGCCCGCTCTTCCATGGCCTGGTTGGCGCGATAGACCCCGCCCTCGCGCAACAGCTTGTCCACCAGCGTCGTCTTGCCGTGGTCAACGTGCGCAATAATGCCGATATTTCGAATGTTGCTGTTCATGTCTGTACGTCCGAGGAAAGCGGTTACGCCTCCGAAGGCGGGTCAATGTAGTGGAATTGGGGGAAAATGCAAGGCTTTTGGAGTCACGCCTGGAAGGGCCAATAGGTGGGTTGGTGGAGACGACGGGAGTTGAACCCGTGGCCTCCGCAATGCCATTGCGGCGCTCTACCAGCTGAGCTACGTCCCCAACCCGTTCCCGGCAACTTTGCGCCGTGATGCTACCGCCCGCCCCCACGATTGTCAATTGAACCGTGTGCATGCTGGAGATCCTCAGCGCATCAGGACGATTTTCAAAAAACGAACCCATTTGTCATTTTTCCGTAATCTCTGCAACCCCTTCTCTCCGAACGATATAAATGCAATTCCTTTAACATTACAAATGGGTTCGTTTCGCAGAAACGCATGTTTTTGAGATGCTCATCCCCTTCGCAACGTCCCCGCGAAGGCGGATGCCCTGACCCAATCCGAAATCCAAAATGTTTCCCTATTCATTTTTCCACTATACCAGTCCTCAAAGACGTTGTCCAGCTAATATATCAATTAACGATATAGGATTGATTGGCACATCTGCCTGTGGAAATTCCTGTTTGCCGCTGTAGCCGCGGGCGCTGACCGCGGTCCCCGGTGTTGTAGCCGCGGTTGCTAACCGCAGGTCGTTAACTGCGGCCCGCATCTTACCAGACCGCTCAGCCTGCAGGAAGTCGCGCCTGTCACGGCGGAAACCTTTTGAGGTTGCGCAACCTCCACCCCCGCCGCTGTAGCCGCGGGCGCTGACCGCGGCCCCCCCCCGCCGTCTGCCAGCTCGCGGCACAATTCGGCTTGCCAACACGCGCCAGCATGCGTTATCGGCTTCTACCAGATCGGTCAGCGGTTGAAGAGGGACAAGACGTTGCAGCGAACGTGTCACATGCTCGACTCATTATGAAAACCGAACTGACCCTTTCTTTATGAAAACGTGCCCATTCTGCGCAGAGGAAATCCGGGACGAAGCTGTCAAATGCAAGCACTGCGGAGAGATGTTGACAGCGGTAACACAGCCATTCTCCTTCAATAAGAAAGTCATTTACATCCTGATAGGCGTAGGACTTTCGCTGGTGACATTGTGCCTCTTTGTTGTCTTGTGTGACGTTATTATTGTTCGGAAATGGTCGTCTTCTGCCATGGCCAAGGTGGTCGCAACCCAGAACCAAATCGACACCTTCAAGACGGCACTCAGCGTCTACGAACTCGACAACGGCGTGTTTCCCTCTACGGAACAGGGGTTGCAGGTGTTGATCGTACAGCCGAGCGGAGTCCAGAACTGGAAAGGTCCGTATCTCGACCCACCGGTAATACGCCCCGACCCTTGGGGCTACGCGTTCATCTACAAATACCCCGGTGTGAAAGTTCCCGATGCTTACGACTTATACTCACCCGGTCCAAACGGTTGTGAAGGCGATGATGACGATATTGGCAATTGGCAAAAGCATGGAGACTCAACCGCCGTGCGACCATAGGCCGAGAAGGGTCAGTTCGATTGTCATTAGTCACGGCATATATTCGTGATGATAGGCCTTACAATGTACATTCCTAGCGTGAGAAGGTCGGACGTGACCCGCCTGAATCCACCACCAACTCAACCAAAACGTGTGTCCAAAATCTGCTTTACACTCCTCCCCGGCGTCGTTAAACTGACGGAGTTCAAATGAGAAAGGCGTAATACACTTGGAAACGATTGCTCCAGTTAAAAAGACGGAAATCACCCGACAATTTCAGCTTCACCCGAAAGACACGGGCTCGGCGGACGTGCAGGTCGCCCTGCTGACCTCGCGCATCAACGAATTGACCCAACATTTGCAGGCGCACGTCAAGGACCACAGTTCGCGGCGTGGGCTGCTGAAGATGGTAGGACAGCGGCGGCGGTTGCTCGATTATCTGGGCTCGACCGATACGAAGCGCTACCAGGAACTCATCAAGAAACTCAACCTCAGAAAGTAAAAGTAGAAAGGCGATTGGCCCGGCAGGCGTTGGAGGATTGATGGATTGATGCCCGCTTACACCGCGAGGCGGCGCGGGCGGACATCATTCCATTAATCCGATACTTGCCGGGCGTTCGAATCCCAGAATGCAGCACACTGTACGCGTCCCCATCGGGGACAAAGAACTCATCATCGAAACCGGCAAGCTGGCCAAACAGGCCGACGGCGCCGCCGTCGTCACCTACGGCGAAACCGTGCTGATCGTCACGGCAGTCGCGAGCAACTCCACCAGAGACGAACTCGATTTCTTCCCGCTCACGGTTGACTACCGCGAAAAAGCGGCAGCAGCCGGCAAATTCCCCGGCGGCTACTTCAAGCGCGAGGGACGACCCACCGAGAAGGAAATCCTCACCGCGCGCATGATCGACCGGCCCTGTCGCCCGCTGTTCCCCGAAGGCTTTTACAACGACACGCAAATCATCGGGGTCCTGCTTAGCACCGATACCGAGAACGATCCGGACATGCTCGCAATCAACGGCGCGTCCGCCGCGTTGAGTGTTTCCGATATTCCCTGGCATGGCCCGATCGCCGCGGTGCGCGTCGCGCGCGTCGGTGGCGAACTCATCGCCAATCCCACCCACACTCAGCGCAAAGAGAGCGATCTCGACCTCGTTTACGTCGGCAACGAGAAGGACCTGGTCATGATCGAAGGCGCCGGCCTGGAGATTTCCGAGGCGGATATGATGAAGGCCATTGAGTTCGCCCACACCCAGGCGCAGAAAATCGCCGCCGCCATCCGCGAACTCGCCCAGAAAGCCGGTAAACCAAAGCGTGAGGTCAAGCTGTACACCGTCCGCCCGGAAGTAATGGCCGCCGCCCGCGCGCTCATTGGCGGTCAGATCCTCGGCGCGATCCTCACCCCCGGCAAACTCGCCCGCCACACCGCCGAGCACACCTGCAAGGATAAGATGGTCGAGGGCCTCAAGCAGAAGTTCCCGGACGTGACCGACTTTGAACTCAACGAGGCGTTCCACAAGATTCAGTCCGAAGTCATCCGCAATTCCATTCTCAACAATAACAAGCGCCCCGACGGCCGTGGCTCGCGCGATCTTCGTCCGCTTTACTGCGAAGTCGGCCTCCTGCCGCGCACGCATGGTTCCGCCATCTTCCAACGCGGCGAAACGCAGGCGTTGGTAATGACCACACTGGGTTCCAAATCCGACACGCAGGATATGGACGCCTGGACCGGCGGCCCGACAGAGAAGAAGTTTATCCTGCATTACAACTTCCCGCCGTTCAGCGTCGGCGAAACCGGCCGCACCAGCGGGCCCGGTCGCCGCGAAATCGGACATGGCGCGCTCGCCGAGCGTTCCGTCCAGCCGATGATTCCCGACGAGGTGGATTTCCCCTACACCATCCGCGTCACCTCCGAGATCATGGAATCGAACGGCTCCACCTCGATGGCGACCGTTTGCGGGGCAACCCTTTCCCTGCTGGATGCGGGCGTGCCGATGAAAGCGCCCGTCGCGGGCATCTCCATCGGACTCGTCATGGACGAGAAGACCGGCAAGTCCATCACGCTCACCGATATCCTGGGTTCCGAAGATCATTTTGGCGACATGGATTTCAAGGTCGCTGGCACGCGCAAGGGGATCACCGGATTCCAGACCGACCTCAAACTGCACGGCTTGAGCCTGGAGCTGACGCGGCAGGCGTTTGAACAGGCCCGCGAAGCCCGCGGTCTGATCCTGGACAAGATGACCGAAGCCATCAAGACGCACCGCACCGAACTCTCCAAGTACGCGCCGCGTATCACCGCCATCCACATCAACCCCGAGAAAATCGGCGCCGTTATCGGGCCGCAAGGCAAGGTCATCAAGGGAATCGTGGAAGCCACCGGCTGCCAGATCGATATTGAGGACGACGGCACGATCCACATCTTCTCGACGGATGGCGAAGCCGCCAACCGCGCTATTGAGCAGATCAAATCGATCACGGCGGAAGTCGAGGTCGGCAAGATCTACCGTGGCAAGGTTGTTGGCATCAAGGAATTCGGCGCTTTCGTGGAGATCATGCCCGACCGGGATGGCCTCCTGCATATCAGCGAAATTGCCGACCACCGTGTCAACAAAGTGGAGGACGTGTTGAAGCTCGGCGATGAAGCGTGGGTTAAGGTGTTGGGGATCGATGACCGGGGCCGCGTCAAGCTCAGTCGCCGAGCGGCGATGGCGGAGAAGGACGCGGAAGCGAAAACCCACTAGCCGCCCGGGTGATTCTTGGACGCGGCTGATGGTCCGCGGGACCGGTAATCCTTCGTGCACGCTCGCGTGGGAAAGTGTTTGCCATGTTCGCCGCGAGTACCTATAAACGCGACGATGTTGCCAGCGTTCCTAATCGGAGGTCACCACCATGCGGTTACTACCTGCTAAAGCGTCCCGA
The DNA here is from genome assembly GCA_041476745.1 of Verrucomicrobiia bacterium. Lineage (GTDB taxonomy): Bacteria > Verrucomicrobiota > Verrucomicrobiia > Palsa-1439 > Palsa-1439 > Palsa-1439. Next base: position 5,112 of record JBGOTY010000083.1, read on the forward strand.
ATTGCGTTCCGCATGTTTTGGGCGGCGTTCGCGACCGTTTTGATCGGCCATGCCTTCCCGGCCCTCGCGCAGGAAGGGGCTGGCGGCGCAACGGCCACCGTGCAGAAAACTGCCTTCGAAATGATCTGGTCGGTCGCCAGGACCCCACCCTACGTATTCCTTGTGCTCGTCGCCTGTTCGATTCTGACGGTGACCCTGATTCTTGAGCGGTTCATGTACTATCGCGGCGCGACCGGCAACGCCGAGGAGTTGATCCGGAAAATCAAACAGGCGGGCTCGCTCGCGGAAGCACTCACCGCCGTTGAACACGCGCCGGGCGTTACCGCCCAGGTGATTCGCACGACGATTCTAGCCGCCCGCGATGGCTGTGCGCCCGAGCAGATCGAGGGTGTCGCGCAAAGCGCGGCGACCGGGGAACTGATCTCCATGGAAAAGTTCCTGCCCCAACTCGATTCCATGGTGACCTTGTGCCCGTTGCTCGGGCTGCTGGGCACGACCGTCGGCATGATCAAGTCGTTCAGCATCGTGGCCGCCATCGGCATGAGCGATCCCAACAAGTTGGCCGGCGGCATTTCCGAAGCCTTGATCAACACCGCGACCGGTCTGGCAGTGGCCATTCCCGCGCTCTTTGCCTACAACTATTTCACCGGCAAGAAGGAGGCCCTCCTCATGGACATGGAACGGAGCCTCACCGAATTGATGGTCATCCTCAAATCCCCCGTCAAGCACTAAGCCCGGCCGATGAAGGTCAAGCGTCGCCAGATCAAACGCGGACGGGTCGAGATCATCCCGATGATCGACACGATCGTCATCCTGCTGATCTTTTACATGAGCTTCTCGCGGTTCGCGGAACTGGAGCGCGTGGCCAACATCAAACTGCCGCGGTCCGTCGTCGGCGATGAGTTCAAGAAGACGCCCAATCAGATCATCATCAATATGTTCTCCTCCGACAACGTGACCGTCGCCGGCCATGCCTGCAAGGTCGATGACTTGCCGGAGCTGCTGCGCCACATGAAGACGGCGGATCCGGGCCTGAACTCGCTGATCCTGCGCGGCAGCCGCGCAATGACCTACCAGGACCTCAGCGCCTTCCTGAAAGTCTGCTCCAAAGCCGGCATTGCCGATGTGACGTTCGCGACGCTGGAAAAATGAAACTCAAACGGCGAGCCATGAAACGCGGTCGCGTCGAAATCATCCCGATGATCGACACGATTCTCATTCTTCTCATTTTTTATATGACTTTCTCCACGTTCGACAAACGCGAGAAGCGCATCGACGCCAAACTGCCGCTCGTCAGCGCCAAAGTCGCCCCCACGCAGGTACCTCTCGACATCGTGTTGCACGTCAAGGACCAGGACAACATCGTCGTCAACGATGCCAACACCTACGACATCGTCAGCCTCCGCGACGCCATGCTGCAACTGGCCACCATCGGCCAGGACACGACCATCGTCATCGACGCCGAACCTGAAACCAGTTACCAGGATGTGATCAGTGTGCTGGATGCCTGTGCCCAGGCACACCTGAGCAAAGTCGCCTTCCGTCCGCTCACCGAAAAAGTGGCCTCCGCCCAATGATCCTAACTCACAATTCCCCTCGTCTGCTGGCCGTGCTCGTGTCATTGTTGTTGGGCACGGGGCTGTTGCAGACAGCCCCGGCGCAGGAGCTGGAGTCGCCCACGGAAAAGGCCTTCGCCGACGCACGGCAGTTGTACGGTGATGGCAAGATAACGGAAGCGCTCACCGCCTTTCAACAATTCGAGAACCAATACAAGTTGAGCGCTTCGGTGCCACAGGCCATCTACCTCCAGGGTTGGTGCTGGATTGGCCTCCAACGGTATCAGGAGGCCATCAACACGTTTAATCGCCTCATCAAGGCCTACCCGTCTGCACCCATTATTCCCGAGGCAATCTTGCAGGAGGCCGAGTGTTTCCAGGCATTGAAAAACTACCCGAAGGCTGTCGATCTTTATCGTCAATTTGAAACGCAGTATCCGAAACACAAGCTGTTGCTGGGTGCCATGCTCGGTGAGGCTTGGGCGCTCCTTCGACATAATGATTTGAAGACTGCCAGGGACGTCGTGCAAAAGATCCGGTCCCAGTTCCCGGATGACGCCGACGCCTCCGTTGGCACGCTGTTAATCCTTGGCCAGATCCTGACCACGGAAAAGAACTACGACGACGCTGAGAAGGTTTACCAGCAACTCGCGGCGAGCGACAGCCCGCGTGCCGCTCAAGGGCTCTATCTCGCTGGCGAGGCCATGTTCGACGCCAAGCGGTACACGAATGCCATCACCTATTATGAACGCTTCCTCTCCGCATCCAGGACGGTGCCTGCTGTTCATGCGTTGATCGCTTTCCGCATCGCCTCTTGCTACTACGGCCTCCAGGATTTCGCCCGGGCTCGTGACAACTTCACGGCATTCCTGCAAAAGTATCCTGCAGACGAGCGGGCGCCTGATGCGCTGTTCCGCCTCGGCCGCTCTTATTTCCAACTTTCCCAGAACACCAACGATCCCAAGATGGTCCGGGAAAATCTTGCGAGCGCAGTAACAAACTACGAAATGATCCGCTCAAAATTCCCGGATAGTGAGTTGCTGCCGGAAGTCACCTTCCAACTTGGCTATCTCTACGCGTATCTCGGCGCAGAGGATATCGACAAGTCAATCGCTTCGTTTCAAGAATTCGTAAACCGTTGGCCCGACAACCGCCTCGTCCCGGAAGCCCTCTACCAGATCGCTCACAACGAATCGGCGCAGTCGAAGTTTGACGCCGCCATCCGCGCCTATAAGCAACTCATCGGCAAATATCCCCATCATGATCTCGCGCCGTTTGCGCTTCAGGAGATTGCCACCGTTTATCGCACTGTTGGTAGCGACATGCTCCGGAAGGAACAATTTGCTCAGGCACGGGACGCTTTCCGAAACTCTCTCGCACTTTATCCCGCTGACGCGCGTACGGTAACACTTACCCAGATCGGCTTCGGGGAAGCGTGCTTGGGCTTAAACCAACTCGACGATGCGGAAAAAGTCTTCAATCAAGTACTCACTGCCAACCCACAGAATACCACCGCCCAATTCGGCCTCGCGAAAGTCTATCTGGCCCAAGGCAAGAACTCTTCCACCAGCGCGAAGGCAGTCGACCTCCTCAACAAAGTTATGGCCAGCGCCAAGGGCGAGAATGCGGGCGAGGCCGCGTTCCTACTCGGCAACTACTTCTTCAACCTTCGCGATAACGAGAAGGACAACAAAAAAGCCGCTCTCGCCTACTATTTGCGCGTGGCCTTGCTGATCAGCGGCCCGCGCGGCGAGGAAGCGGCGTTCCGCAGCGGACAATGTCACAAGTTTCTGGGCAACACGGAGGCAGCCCGCAGTGCGTTTCAGGCCTATCTCCGCCGGTTCCCCGCCGGGAGATTCATTGCCGACGCGCAGCGGGAATTGGCGGCGCTGCCGGCATCTCCACCGCAATCGTAAGCGATGAAAGTCATCACGAGCAAACTCCCGGCGTGGTTGATGGCGCAGACCCGTCTCATGCGGTATTTCATCATCGCTCTGCTGCTGCATGTGGCTTTACTCGCTATTCTGGGATCGATCAAAATCGTGGCCATCCTGCCGAAGGTCGTCGCGTCATTTGAAGGCACGCCCCTGCCCCCACCCCCGGCTGACAAAGAACCCGACGACCCTAATGCCGTGTATCGCGATTTCGAATACAAAGGCGCGACGGTTGGCGGCGGCGGCGGAACGCCCGGCAAAGGCGCCGGCGGCGTGCCCACCGCCGGTGGCACGCCGGAAACCTATGAGGCCCACATCTTGACTCCATCCGCTCAAGCGAACCCGGACAACGTTGGCGACGTCATTGGGATCATGAGTGACGCGGCCACCGTGATCGCGCGTCCCGTGGGCGGCTCGAGCGGCGTAAGCCTGGCACCGCTGAGCGGCATGGGCGAGGCCAAGATCGGCACTGCCGGAGTCAAGGGACCCGGCGGCGGCATCCTCGGCGCGCGCATCGGCCCGCAGCGCGCGATTAGCCTCAACGAGTTTCAAGGCAGCGCCGCGACCGAAAAAGCCGTCGTAGCGGCCCTCCGCTGGTTGAAGGTCCACCAGGAAAAGGACGGCTCGTGGAAGTGCGGCAAGAGTGCGACGGCAGGCGCGGCGCTGGCGACGCTTGCGTTTCTCGGGCATGGTGAAACGCCGGATTCAGCGGAGTTTGGCGAGACGGTTGGCAAAGGACTGCAGTACCTGGCGCAGCAAGTCGATAGCAATGGGCAGATCAGCGACTTTCCTCAAGACGACGTCGCGTATGGCTACTCTCAGGGCGCTGTCGTCCTCGCGCTTTCGGAAGGCTACGCGATGACGCAATCCCCCGTGCTCCGGCAACCGCTGGATCGGGCGCTGCAGGCCATCCTCCGGGGACAGGCGGCGGTGAAAGCCAGATCACAGGACGTTGGCGGGTGGCGTTATCACCCCTTGTCCAACGACTCGGACGTGTCGGTTACGGGATGGATGATCATGGCCCTGAAGTCAGCCCGGGCTGCCGATATTGAAATTCCCCAAGCAGTTTTCGACAAGGCCGCACAATATCTCTGGAACATGTACGACACCAGGAATCCCGGCTTCGGGTACCAAAAACCAGAGCGTTACCCGTCCATGACCGCTGTCGGCATTTTGTGCCAGCAGTTCCTTGGTAACGGCAAAGACTACCGCATCCAGGGCGCACTGGACTACTTGCGTGAGCAGAAAGTCGACTGGGCCAAGACCGAGGGTGACTTCGTTCTGTACGGTTGGTACTACATGACCCAGGCCATGTTCCAGGCGGGGGGTTCTTACTGGCAGTATTGGAATGGCGAAATTCGCGACACGATGGTCAGGAACCAGCAAAGCGACGGACGCTGGATGCCGCCGCCCCATAGTGATATCGAAGGCCGGGATTTCGCCGACACACCGACGTATTCCACCGCATTGGGAGCCTTGATTCTCGAAGTGTATTACCGCTACCCGCCGATCTACCAACTCGTCGAGCAATCAGGCGAAGGCGGTGCGGCCACAACCACACCCAAGAGCGGGACCGAAGCCGCGCATGACTAGGGTTTGCGCGCGCCCTTCTGGCACTCGGGCTTGTCCTTGCCCAGCGGTTCTTTCTTGGCGGTGATGTTGGCAGCGCCAGCCACCTTATCGCGGTTCTCGGCGATGAAGCTGTGCCACTTCTCGGGTAGGTCACTCTCGGTGAAAATCGCCTCCACCGGGCAAACCGGAACGCACGCCGTGCAGTCAATACATTCGTCAGGATGAATATACAACCGATCATCGACTTCGTAGAAACAGTTGACGGGACAAACCTCCACGCAATCGGTGTACTTGCAACCGACACAGGGTTCAGCCACAACATGGGCCATAATTACTCTCTCCTCTTTTTCTTTGAAATACGGCGGTGAAACTGAGTGCGTCCTTGACGCTATGCTATACTGCGAACCGTGGGCCTTGCCAAGAGCAAATTATTGACGCGTTGCCGCAGCATCCTCCGCCGCTTGCGCGCCGCGTACCCTGCCGCCCGCTGCGCCCTGCGTCACGACAACCCGCTCCAACTACTCGTCGCCACGATCCTCAGCGCACAATGCACCGACACGCGCGTAAACGTCGTCACCCCCGCGCTTTTCAAGCGTTATCGCACCGCCGCCGACTTCGCCGCTGCGCCGCCAGCGGAACTCGAATCCCTGATTCGCAGCACCGGCTTTTTCCGCAACAAGGCGCGCTCCATCCGCAACTGTTGCCAGGGCCTCGTGAAACAACATGACGGCAAAGTACCCGACACCCTTGATGAACTCATCCAACTCGACGGTATCGGCCGCAAAACGGCCAATGTCGTCCTCGGTGTCGCCTACGGCAAAGTGGAAGGTATCGTGGTGGACACGCACGTCATGCGCCTGTCGCGCCGCCTGGGACTGACCCGGCAAACGACACCGGAAAAGATCGAACAGGCCCTGATGAAAGTGGTTCCGCGAGAAGACTGGATTGATTTCTCCCACCTGCTGATCTGGCACGGCAGGAAACGGTGCAACGCGCGCCGCCCGGACTGCATCCAATGTGAAGTGGCAAACTTATGCCCGAAGATCGGTGTGAAACTCAAAGGAGATCGCAATGAAAGAACTCAAGGACAGTGATAAAGCCCCGTCGTTTCTCGAATTGGC
>JBGOTY010000084.1:0-11216 GCA_041476745.1 Verrucomicrobiia bacterium
ATGCGTGGGGTGGACGAATGAAAATAGCGGTACTGCCCTCGCGCTCCTCCAGCTTGTCGCACGACTCCAGCGTCCGCACCACCGTTGTACCCACGGCCACGACGCGCGGCGCGTCCCCGATGGCCCTGGCCGTCGCTGCCGAAATCGAAAACTTCTCGGCGTGCATCCGGTGTTCCTCGACGTTCTCCACCTTCACCGGCCGAAACGTGCCGATGCCGACATGCAACGTGATGAACGCGTGCCCGATGCCCAAAGCCTGCAGTTGTGTGAGCAACTCGGGCGTGAAATGCAGTCCCGCCGTCGGCGCGGCCACCGCGCCTGGCTCCCGCGCAAACACCGTCTGGTAACGGTCGCGGTCCGCGTCCAGTGGTCGGCGTGTCCGTTTGATGTACGGTGGGAGCGGCGGAACGCCATGCGCAGCGATGTAGGCTTCCACATCGCCGGTGAAATGCAGTACCCGACCGCCAAATTCCGTCTCGCCCTCGACGGCGGCGCTCATGCCATCTTCAAATCGCAGTGTCGCGCCCACCTTCGCGCGCTTGCCGGGCCTTACCAGGGCGGACCAGCGGTCGACGCCCAGTTTTTCGACGAGCAACAACTCTACCTCCGGCTCGCGCGACCAAATGCGCGCCGGAATGACTTTCGTGTCGTTGAGCACCAACAAATCGCCGGCGCGCAGGTGCTGGCCGAGGTTGCGAAAATGGTCGTGGCGGATCTCGCTGGTCGCGCGATGGATGACCATCATCCGCGACGCCGCTCGGTCGGCCAGCGGCTGCTGCGCGATCAACTCCGGCGGCAAATGATAATCAAAATCGGCGGTCTTCATGCCCGAATCGCTACCGCTTGCGCAGCAACCAAAAAAGCAATGTGAGCACCACGCTGATAAACAGGCACGCCGTCACCGGAAAATAAAACCGGAAGTGTTCTCGCTCGACGCGGATGTCCCCCGGCAATCGTCCAAACCAGGGCAACTTGCCACCGAGCGAAAACAACGCCCCGAGCACAACCAGCGCAATCCCAATGCCGATCAAAGCTTTGCCGATATCGTTCATGGCTGATAATTCACTACCATCCAATTGCCACGATTGCGAGCCGCCCCGTCAGATTCAAGTGTGCTTTGTAGTTGATGCGCCAATAGAGTCAGTTCAGAACGTACACTCCAGCTTCAAGGCGTGTTCGAGACGCCAGAGATATTCGTGCCGCGGGATTTCGAAGGTGCCGAACTGCTGCAGGTGCGGCGTGGTCCATTGCGTGTCCAGCAGCACAAAACCACTACCGCGCAGGCGTTCCACAAGCGCCACGAGCGCTATCTTTGAGGCGTCGGTTGCGCGGTGAAACATGCTCTCCCCGAAGAACGCGCCGCCCAGCGCCACGCCGTACAAGCCGCCGACGATCTTGCCCTGTAGTCGCGTCTCCACGCTGTGCGCGTGGCCGTGCCGGTGCAATTGGCAATAGCACTCGCGGATCCCCGGCGAAATCCACGTGCCTTCCTTGCGCTGGGCGCACTCGCGAATGACGGTCGGGAAATCGGTGTCAAAAGTAATTGCGAATTTTTCCCGCTGCCACACGCGCCGAAGCCCGTGCGGAATGTGGAACCGCTCGTCGAGGGGAATGACCGCGCGCGGATCGGGCGAAAACCACCCGATGCGGCTGCGTTTGTCGACGGCCATCGGGAAGATGCCGCGCCGATACGCGGTCAGCACAAGTCCAGGCTCAAGCACGGACCGATTGTAGCCACCCGCATCCGCTCATCCAAGGCCACAGTGTCCCCGCCCTATTTCCCGGTGCCCTTGTAATTGAGTTCCTCCAGCGCACCCTCATACTGCACGCCGCCCATGGCCCCACCCTTACGATGCTTTTCAATAAAGCCTATGATTCGTTGACGGACTTCCTCCGTTTCCGGAAAATCCTGGTCCGTCCAGAAGCGCTTCGTCTTATCGAAGAAACCAATGCGGCCGAGAAACGACGTGCCGTAATAGGTTCCGTCTTCCAGGGAGCCATCCGCTTCCATGGGCTTGAAGGAACCATCCGCTTGGAGGGACTCGGTGAGGCACCAGTGCAGCATTTTATTGATTTCAATTACGATGGCTTTTTTCTGCGCCTCGCTGGCGTGCGGCCAGCCATACTGGAGGATTGCCGCCACGTCCATGTTGTTATGGTTCCAATACTGGCCTTTGTAGAGCCAGCCCACCGGGAAATCCAAATCTTTGATTGCCAGGGTCGTCGCTACCACTTTGTCCAGATCGGTAACGTTGCCCTTTAGGTAACTGATCGTATGAAATGTAATGCTCAGGTCGTCAACGAATCGCACGTGACCATCCTGCACGTAACTCTCTCCCCAATACCCCGTCGCCGGATTGCGGAAACGGTGCAGCAACAATTCCATGAATGTTTCCTTCAGCTGGGGATGGTACACATATCCCTTGGGTCGGTCCGTCGGGATCATTCGCGTGAAACAAGAAAGGGCCTCGTTGAATTCCCGGTAATGATCAACGCCCGTGCGTGCGATGTCCGATACGGATAGGGGCACCAGATAATTCGTGAGCTTTTCGGGTGAATTGATCCGGTCAAGAAACCGGAGCGGAATTTTTGTTTTCTCACCGTGATGATCCCAGGACGCGCTCAACTTCAAAAACCATTCCGTGTAGCCCTTGCCCCAGCTCCCATCCCGGGGATCCTGCTCTTCCGCTTCCGCCTCGTGTTCCGGGTGGGCGAGACTCGCCTGCAAATCGTCAAGCCGCTGATCCAGCCGCTTGAAATCAGCAGTTTGTGTGAGCATCCAGACGACTTCAAAAATAATCTGGTGGGAAAGCTCGATGTTCTGGACCGCGGTTTCGCGTGTTCGGATCTGTTTACCGAGCGCGCGCGTTCGCGCCAGCCGCTCCGCGAACTCTTCCTGATAGTGTGGATCGAACGCGATGAATTCCTGCTGCTTGCGAAGGTTGATGTCGAGGTCCGCTGGCGGCAAGGCCGTGACGACAACGGTGGTTGCGGTTTGCTTGACGATGTTGGTCTGTGCGGGCAGCGGACCGGTACTGATAAGAAAGAGCAAAGCAATGACGGGGGTGATTCGTTGGAGCATCATATCATTGTAGCGTCGCACTCCTTGAAGGACAACTATTTACAACAACTCCAGCGGCTATCGACAACCTTGTGCACATAAAGTGCTCTGTTTACCTCGGGTCAAAGTCATTATGAACGTACTCATAGCGGAAGACGATAGCGTATCACGGCGGATCCTGCACCGTAACCTGACCCGACTTGGCCATACGGTCTCGGAAGCCGGCAATGGCTCCGAAGCGTGGACGGTTCTCCAGCGTGACCCGATCCGCATCGTGGTCAGCGACTGGATGATGCCGGAGATGAGCGGACTGGAGTTGTGCCGCCGCGTTCGTAAACGCACCGACACCAACTACACCTACTTCATCCTGTTGACGGCGCGCGAGGGCGACGAGAACCACCGTGAAGCCATGACCGCCGGTGTGGACGACTTCCTGACCAAGCCGCTGGACCGCGAGGAATTGGAAATTCGGCTGCGGGTGGCGGAACGCATCATCGGATACGCGACACAAGTGCGGCAACTGAAGGAGCTCCTGCCCATTTGCATGTACTGCAAAAAAATCCGCGACGATCACGATTACTGGAAGATCATCGAGGAGTACATCCACCAGCACACCGGCAGCGACTTCAGCCACGGAATTTGTCCCGACTGCTATGAGAAGATCTCCGTACCACAGATTGAGGCCGTCCTCCGCAAGAAGACGGAAACGCAACTACAGGAAAGCCGTCCATGAGTTCGGCCACTCGCCAACGTATCCAGATCGCGGTCAGTGTGCTCTGGCTGGTCGTCGTCGGTTTCGGAACGGGCATGCTCTGGAAGTACAGCAACACGCCGAACCCGGATCCAATGCCTCCCGCTCACTGGCCGGCAATGACCACGATCCCGCGGGCGGCCGGCCAAGCGACCCTCGTCATGTTTGTCCACCCGCGTTGTTCGTGCACCAGCGCCAGCATGGGCGAACTGGCGGTCCTGATGGCGCACTGCCAGGGCCTTGTCAACACGCGAGTGGTGTTCTTCCGACCCAGCGGATCCCGCGAGGATTGGAGTCATTCCGATCTCTGGCAGGCGGCTGCCGTCATTCCCGGTGTGACCGTTCAAGCCGATGAAGACGGCCGCGAAGCCCGCTTGTTCCATGCCGAAACTTCCGGTCACACGGCGCTATATGATGCGCAGGGCCGACTCGTTTTCGACGGCGGGATCACGGTTTCTCGCGGGCACTCGGGCGACAATGCCGGGCGCGACGCGATCATGGCCTTATTGCACGGCAAGATCCCGGTCCGCGCCCAGACTCCGGTGTATGGCTGTCTCATTCACAATCCAGCATCGAAAACCACCGACGGAGCAAAATGATGTACTCAGCAACGCCGACGCCAGAACGTAGCGAAGCGACCAAGCGGCGCATTCAGCAACTCTTTCAAGAGAGCCAGGAACAACTTCACAAACGCACTGACCACATGTTCGCCGCGTTGATGGCCTTACAGTGGTTCGCGGGCATCATTGCCGCCGTGTGGATTTCTCCGAGAGCGTGGGTTGGACAGACCAGCTACATCCATCTGCACGTCTGGGCGGCCCTGCTGCTGGGCGGCGCCATTTCGGGCTTCCCCATCTTCCTCGCGCTCACTCAGCCCGGGAAAATGCTGACCCGCCATGTCATCGCCGTGGGGCAGATGTTGACCTCCGCGCTGCTGATTCACCTGAGCGGCGGGCGCATTGAGACTCATTTTCATGTATTTGGTTCCCTGGCATTTCTGGCCTTTTACCGGGACTGGCGGGTCATGCTCTCCGCCACGGTCGTCGTGGCCGCGGATCATTTCACGCGCGGCATGTTTTGGCCGCAATCTGTCTTTGGGGTTCTCACCCCCAGCAACTGGCGCTGGCTCGAGCACGCCGGTTGGGTACTGTTTGAAGACACATTCCTCCTCCTCTCGATCCGTCAGAACCTGACCGAAATGTCCGGCGTGGCCGAACGCCAGGCGGAACTCGAGGCGGTCAACGCGAACATTGAAAACAAGGTCGCCGAGCGGACACTGGAATTGACGAACGAGAACGCCGAGCGCAGGCGCGCCGAGGAAGAGTTGCGTCGCAGTGAGAAGCGCTTCCGCAGCTCGATGGAGCATGCGGCGATCGGCATGGCCCTGGTGGCGCCCGACGGCCGCTGGCTCCGCGTGAACCGTGCGCTCTGCAAAATCGTGGGCTACTGCGACGCCGAATTGCTGGCAACGGATTTTCAATCCATCACCCATCCCGACGACCTGGAAGAAGACTTGAATTGCGTTCGCAGAATATTGGCGGGCGAAATCGACACCTACGAGATGGAGAAACGTTACATCCACAAGGACGGCCATCCCGTGTGGATCCAACTTAATGTATCCCTGGTGCGCAATACCGACGGCCACCCGGTGCATTTCATCTCGCAAATCCAGGACATCACCGGGCGCAAACGCCAGGCCGGCGAGCTCGCGGCCGCCCGGGACGTGGCGTTGGAATCGGCGCGGCTGAAGGCGGAGTTTCTCGCCAACATGAGCCATGAGATCCGCACCCCGATGAACGGCATCATCGGCATGACGGGGCTGCTGCTCGATTCGCCGCTCGACACCGAGCAACACGAATTTGTGGACACCATCCGGACGTGCGGCGATACGTTGCTCACGCTCATCAATGATATCCTTGATCTGTCGAAGATCGAGGCCGGCAAGCTGACGTTCGAAACAGTTGACCTTGATCTGCGCAATGCGGTTGAGGGCGTCGTCGAATTGCTCGCCGAGCGCGCGCAAAGCAAGCGACTCGAACTGGTCTCGCTGGTTCATCAGGACGTGCTGACATCGTTGCGCGGTGATCCGGGACGATTGCGCCAGGTACTGATGAATCTCGTCTCCAATGCCATCAAGTTCACCGAGCATGGCGAGGTCGTCGTTCGGGCCGTCCGCCACACCGAGACGGACCGGGACGTGATCGTGCGCTTTACCGTGCAGGACACGGGCATTGGCATTAGCGAGGAGGCCCGCGGCAGTTTGTTCCAGGCGTTCAGCCAGGCAGACGGATCGACAACACGCAAGTATGGCGGGACGGGACTCGGACTCGCCATCTCGAAACGCCTGGTCGAGATGATGGGGGGCGAAATCGGCGCGGACAGCACGCCCGGTGTTGGCTCGATCTTCTGGTTCACCGCGCGCTTCGAGAAACAGCCAAATGCATCGGTTGCCGATGTGACGTGCGCCCAGGATTTGCGCGCCGCCCGCGTTCTCGTCGTCGATGACAATGCCACGAACCGCCGTATCGTCCGCCTGCAACTCAAGTCCTGGGACATCGTCAGCGACGAGGCCAGCAGCGCCGACGAGGCGCTCCTCGTAATGCGCCGCGAACACGACGCGGGTCACCCGTTCAACCTCGTGGTGCTCGACATGCAGATGCCGGCGGTCAATGGTCTTCAACTGGCGCGCGCGATCAAAGCCGACCCGGCGCTGGCGGCCACGCGGCTCATCATGATGACCTCGCTCGGGAAGGCCGAGCATGACGCCGAAATCAGTGAGGCGGGCATCCTGCTCTGCCTCACCAAGCCTGTCAAACAATCGAAATTATACGACGCGCTGGCGACCACCCTGTCCAACAGCAACAGCGACGCGCCCGACACGGCGACCGCGAACGCGTCTTCCGCCCCGACCTCCGTGACCCCGTCCGTGTCTCGCGGCAACGCGCGCATTCTCGTTGCCGAGGACAACCCGGTGAATCAGAAAGTGATCCTGCGCCAACTCGCCAAAATGGGTTATGCCGCCGACGCGGTGGCCAATGGCCTCGAGGTGTTGCAGTCGCTCACGCGCATTCCCTACGACCTCGTCCTGATGGATTGTCAGATGCCCGAGATGGACGGCTACGCGGCCACGGCAGAATTGCGTCGTCGTCCGAATAGCTCCGCCCGCGTGCCCATCATCGCCCTCACCGCCCATGCGATGGAGGGCGACCGTGAGAAATGCTTCGCCGCGGGCATGGACGACTACATCAGCAAGCCGGTCAAGGTTGACGAACTGCAGACAAAGCTGGCGCACTGGCTCTCGCAGAAACCATCCGTACCGCGCGCGATCGTCGCACCGGTCGCCACGGAGGATCCCGTCGACATGCAGTTGTTACGCAATGTTTCTGACGGCGACACCGAGTTCATGAACGAACTCGTCGAGCTTTACCTTACCGACACCAGCAATCGGATCGCCGCGCTCCGTCGTGCCATGGTCAGCGGCGCAGTGGCCGACATCGAACAGATTGCCCACACGCTGGCTGGCTCCAGCGTCGCCTCCGGCATGCGCGCGGTCGCGCCGCCATTGCGCAAACTCGAACATATGGCGCGCACCGGTCAAATCGTCGATGCCATCGCGCTCGTCGAAGAGGTCGCCACGCAACTGGATCGCACCCGCGACTTCCTCGCGTCCGCCCTCCTGAGTGACAGCGAGCGAGTGGCCGTCGTGTCGGGCTAACCACAACCCCGACTGGTTCGGCGGCCGGTCAGACGCTCACCTCACTTCGTCAGACGCAGACTTGCGCAATCGGTCGTCTTACCGCACAATGCGCTCCTGTTTACGTAATTATTCAGGAGATTTTCATGACGATGATACCCGTGACATTGGACAATCCGCAAACCAAGCCGCTCGACCAGCTTTGCATCGACACCATCCGCACGCTCGCGATGGATGGCGTGCAAAAGGCCAACTCGGGCCATCCCGGCGCGCCGATGGGCCTGGCGCCCGTTGGCTATTGGCTCTGGGAGAAATTCCTGCGACATAACCCGGAGAATCCCCAATGGCCGAATCGCGATCGGTTTGTCTTGTCCGGCGGACACGGTTCGATGTTGCTGTACAGCCTGCTGCACCTGACCGGCTACGATTTGCCGATGAGTGAGTTGGAGCGCTTCCGGCAATTGGGCAGCCGCACGCCGGGTCATCCAGAATACGGCCTGACCGCCGGCGTGGAAACGACTACGGGGCCGCTCGGGCAGGGATTCACGAACTCCGTCGGCATGGCCATCGCCGAGCGCTGGCTCGCGGAGCATTTCAACCGTGACGGCCAGGAGATCATCAACTATCGCACGTACGCCATGGGCGGTGACGGCGACATGATGGAGGGTATTACTTCGGAAGCCGCTTCGCTGGCGGCGCACCTCGGCTTGCACAAACTGCTGTGGATTTACGACAACAATAAAATCAGCATTGAGGGCAAGACCTCCCTGTCATTCAGCGAAGATGTCGGGGCGCGATTCAAGGCCTACGGCTGGTTTGTCCAGCACGTCGCCGACGCCAACGATCTCAAGGCGCTCAACCGCGCCTTCAAGCGGGCGGTCAAGCAAACCGACAAACCGTCCTTCATCGTCGTTAACAGCCACATCGGGTTCGGCGCGCCCACGAAGCAGGACACTAACGAGGCTCATGGTGAACCGCTCGGCGACGAAGAGGTTCGCAAGACCAAGGAACGTTACGGCTGGCCGCCCGATGCGAAGTTCCTCGTGCCGGACGAAGTCGTCAGGCATATGCACAAACAATTTCGGCGCGGGCGGAAACTGGAAAAAGAATGGCAGGCGAAATTTGACGCGTTCGCGCAAGCCCAGCCGGCCCTCGCCGCGGAGTGGAAGTTACTGCAGAACCGCGAGATGCCTGTCGGTTGGGACAAGGATATCCCGACCTTCCCCGCCGATCCGAAAGGCCTGGCCACACGCATATCCAACAACAAAGTGCTCAATGCCGTCGCTAAAAATGTCCCCTGGCTGATCGGTGGCGCTGCCGACCTCGCGCCGTCCACCAAGACCTTGATTGCTGATGGCGGCGATTTCGAGAAAGGTTCGTACACCGGTCGCAATTTTCACTTTGGCGTGCGCGAACACGCGATGGCAGGCGTCGTCAATGGCATGGTGCTCACCAAGCTGCGCGCGTACGGCGCCGGCTTCCTGATTTTCACCGACTACGCGCGCGGCTCAATTCGGCTCAGCGCCGTCATGGAGATACCGATGCTGCACCTTTTCACGCACGACAGTATCGGCGTCGGCGAAGACGGCCCCACGCATGAGCCCGTCGAGCAACTCATGTCCCTGCGTGCCATCCCGCACATGGTCGTCATCCGTCCCGGCGACGCCAACGAAGTGGCCGAGGCCTGGCGCGTGATGATGGAAGAGAAGAAGCACCCGATCCTTCTCGCTCTCACACGGCAAGCTGTTCCGACACTCGACCGCACCAAGTTTGCGCCGGCCTCCGGGCTGCGACAGGGCGGTTACATCCTGAGCGATTCGCAAGGAACACCGGACATCATCCTCATCGGCACCGGTTCGGAATTGCAGTGGTGTGTCGAAGCAGGCGAAAAACTTAAGACCGAAGGCGTGAAAGTTCGCATCGTCAGCATGCCGTCGACGAACATTTTCGACCGTCAACCACAAGAGTATCGCGACCGCGTCCTGCCGCCATCCGTGCGCAAACGTCTCTCCGTCGAAGCCGGCGTGACGCTGGGCTGGCAGAAGTACGTTGGCCTGGATGGCGCATCCGTCGGGCAGGACGGATTCGGCGCCTCAGCACCGGTCAAAGACGTGATGAAACACTTCGGGTTTACTACTGAGAATGTCTACAACCACGCCAAGACCCTGCTCGCCAGCTAGCGCTGCGACGATCTGACATTGTGGCCATGGACCCACGGGCAGGCTTGCCGGAAGCGTTTCGCCTCTGCTACATTGGTTTGTGTGAAAGGAGTCCGGACTGACATCATTCAAGGCGACTGTCTGGAGGTGTTGCGGTCTTTTCCTGACGATACCTTTGATCTGATCATTACGAGCCCCCCTTACGCCGATCAACGCAAGAACACGTATGGCGGCATCCGACCGGAGGATTACGTCGGTTGGTTCATTCCCCGCTCGGCAGAGCTATTGCGAGTTCTGAAGCCGTCCGGTATCATCGAACCACTCGGTCATCGCGCAAAAGAGCGCAATGATTTCTTCCAAACGCAATACGAACTGGTCGTCGACGCCTTTACTCAAGACTTTCGCCGGGATTTTTGCGACCCCACAAACAATGTGTTGTGGGAGAAGTTGGCACAATTCACATCGGCTGAAGTTCCTCCGATGTTGTCGAGAAAACTCAAATCGTAGTCTGTCGACGGATTCCACACAGGTCGATGCTTCCTGAGTGATTTGGGAATTTGAAGTGTCTTCCGCGCTTTAAGCTTCCAAATTGGAATCTTAAAGACTCGGCTCCTTCCAACGTGAGTTGAAACATGAAGTCGGCAGGAACGGTCACCGCTTTTGTGTGCCGAGCGAGTCGGTTAGATTAGGAAATGGATTTCCCTCGTGTATCGTTAATTGATAATTTTACTGGACATGGTGTGATGGGATGAGTATAGTCGGCCCAGTTCTTTGACAATGGAGCCTCTTTCGCGAGGACGCTTCCTCCTTCGCCAAGGCTACGGCGGACAAGTCGAAGACCAAGAAAGGTTGGTTTTTGTTAGGGGAGGAGGGGGCGCAAAACATGTGTTTCTGCGAAACGAACCGGATTTGTTTTACTCGAAAAAAGCATGTATCCATTTGATATAGAATGGCTTATATGGATGGAATTTGGGTTTCCCAATCCGGTTCGTTTGGCGCGAAATCAGGTCGCTTCGCTAACCGCCGGCGATGGCACCGATGATGGTAAAGGGCTCCTTCCCCGACACGACATCGTCGGGCAGAGGTGTGTCGGGCGGCTCGTTGGACAGATCCTCCTCGCAGGCGTAAAATCGCAGGAATGGTCGACGCTTTTGCGTGCCGTGCTCGCGGATCGTGCCGGCGAGTACAGGATATTTGGCTTCGAGCGCGTCGAGGACCGAGCACACTGTCACCGGTCCCTTGATGTCGACCGTCACCTCGCGGTCGACATGCGCGAGATTCCGCAGATGAAATGGCAGCTCCACACGGATCATGGCAGTGTCTGGACTTCAACGGACAGGACCGGGGGAAGATCGCGGACGATGGGCGTCCAACTGTCCCCGGCGTTGGCCGAAGCGTACACCTGTCCACCGGTGGTGCCGAAATATACGCCGCACTTATCGAGCGAATCCACGGCCATTGCATCGCGCAAGACGTTGACGTAACAATCGCTTTGCGGCAGGCCTTTCGTGAGCGGCTCCCACTCATCGCCACCGGTGCGGCTGCGGTATA
>JBGOTY010000085.1:0-11054 GCA_041476745.1 Verrucomicrobiia bacterium
CTGAATTCCGCGATCACTTGCTGAAGCGCATAATCGGGCAGCCACCCTTCCACCACCAGCGCCCCGCCGTGGACCGGGTCATTGGCCGCCAGAAACGGGTAGGATCCTCTGACGCCAACCACCATCAGCGCCGTGCCGCCGAACAACAGCACGATCCACCCTCGCCAAGTCGGAAGCAGGCACTCGCGGCGTTGAAGAAATCCCCACGCAGGTTGGCGGTCTTTCATTTTCCCCAAGTGTAGGGTGCAACCTCCCGGCAGGTCAACTCATCGCCAGCGCTGGCGCAAGCCGTCACTGAGGAGATTGAAGGAGAGGACCGTCCAGGTGATCGCCAGGCCGGGCGCGACGCAGAGCCAGGGCGCGATTCGGAACGTGCTGCGCTCTTCACGCAACATCATGCCCCACTCGGGCACGTCGGGTTGGCCCGTCAACCCGAGGAACGCCAGCCCGGCGGCTTCGAGCACGGCACTGCCGAGCGTGAGCGTGGTCAGCACGAGAATCAATCCCGCGCAGTTCGGCAGAATTTCCAGGGTGGCGATCCGCCACTGACCAGCGCCGGTCGCTCGCGCCGCCAGCACATATTCCTTCGCGCTTTCCGACACGAAGGCCGCGCGCACCTGTCGCACGACGGTTGGCAGGCTCGCAATGCCCACCGCGATGGCGACGCTCGTGGGCGATGGGGAGAGGATTGTCAACGCGACCAGCCCGAGGAGGATCGACGGGAACGCCAACAGGAAATCCGTCGCGTGGCTGATGGCCGCATCGAACCAACCTTCCAGCACACCCGCGGCAGCTCCGAGCACGGTCCCCAACAGGACCGCAATCGCCGTGGCTCCCAACGCAATGCCCAGTGTCGCCCGCGCTCCATATAATAGACGCGTCAATACATCGCGCCCCACTCCGTCGACGCCCACCCAGTGCGTCCACGACGGCGGCGCGAGGGCGAAGTCGCGATAGATTTGTTCCGTCGGCCCGTGCGGGGAGATCGCGCCCGCCAGTGCCGCCGCGAGAATCACCACGGTGAGCATCGTGGAACCGATCCAGAGCAGTGAGTTCCTGTGTTTCATCGCCGTAGTTTCGGGTCGAGCGCGTGGTGCGCGATGTCCACCGCGAAATTCGCGATCATGACCATGGCGACCAGCACGAGGAGCGCGCCCTGGATCGCCGGGTAATCCCGGGCCAGCACAGCAGTGGCGATGTAACGTCCGATCCCCGGCCAGGCGAAGACCGTCTCCGTCAATACGGCACCGCCCAGTAGATACGCGAACTCGACCCCGACCATTGTGACGATCGGGACCAGTGCCGCGCGCAGCGCGTGGCGATAGAGAACCGTTCGCTCGCTGGCGCCTTTGGCCCGGGCTGTCCGGATAAAATCCTGGCCCAGCGTTTCCAGCACGGCGGTCCGTGCAACCCGCGCGACGAACGCGGCCGGGATCGTCGCCAGCACGAGCGCCGGCAAAATGAGATGATCGAGTCCGCCGCGTTCCCCCGCCGGCAACCAGCCGAGTTGCAGCGAGAAGAGCAACATCGCGAGCAATCCCAACCAGAACACCGGCACACTGAGACCGACGAGGCTTATGGTTGTCCCCAGTGCGTCCTTCCACGTGCCCGCGTGGCGCGCGCAAAAAATCCCGAGCCACACACCGGCGGCGGTGGCGATCAGCAAAGCAACAACGGAAAGCTCAATCGTCGCGGGCCACGTTCGCGCCAGATCCTCTTTCACATCGCGGCCCGTAACAATCGACTCGCCAAAACTGCCGCGACCGAGCGCGTTCTTGAGCCAGATCCAGTATTGCACCGGCAGGGGTCGATCCAGGGAGAGTCGTTGACGAATCGCCGCGATCCGTTCCGGTGTCGGATTTTTCAGGAGCAGCCGTGCTGGATCCCCCGGCACCGCGCGCACGAGGAGGAAGACCGCGATACTGGCGACAAACAGCGCCACCACCAGCGACCCGATCCGCCGCAGCAGGAACACGTGCATGGTGCAGACAATAGTTTGTCACGCGGGTGCGCCGCAAGCCCGGAGCCTGTCGCAGCCGGGGTGCGTCTGCGCCGAGACGCGCTTCTCCTGCGAGAATCGCAGCCATTCCTGCCGTATTCCCACGTCATGACGCCCGAATAGTATAACACAGGCAATGAATTCCTACGAAACTGACTATTGACTTACTTTATACCATCGAGTATGATTGTTACCTATGAAGACAACACACAAGACCGACACGATCCGGTTTACCGTGAAGGGCCAGGTGGTGATTCCTCGCTGGCTGCGCAAGGAGTTCGACATCGAAGAGGGCACGCGCGCCCTGGTGCAGGCGACTGCCGAGGGGATTCTGCTCAAGCCGGTGACCGCAGCCCGCATCCATCGACTCCGCGGCATCCTCAGGCGCAAACCGGGCGAGAAGCCCTTCGCGCAAGAGTGGGCGGAGCACAAGGCGGAGGAAAAAGCATTGGAGGATGCCAAGTATGACCGCCTCACCGGTTCTCGATAGCTTTGCCCTGCTCAGCTTTCTCCGGGATGAGCCGGGCGGCGAGAAGGTGGCCGCTCTGCTGGAGAAGGCGGCGCAGCGTGAGAAGCCTGTGCAGATGACGGAGGTCAACTACGCCGAGACCCAGTACATCATTCGTCGCAAAGACGGCGATGCCGCGTGGCGGGTGGTCGCGGGCGAACTGGCGGCGCTGCCCATCGAATTTCACCCCGCCGACCGTCATCTGGCCGACCTGGCGGCCGATTTCAAGACGCGATTCAAACTCAGCTTGGCCGATGCTTTCGCCGCCGCCCTTGCCAAGCTCCGAAATGCCGAACTGGTCACCGGCGATCAGGAATTCAAAGAGGTCGAGAGCGAAATCAAAATCGGCTGGCTGACGACAATTCGGTCGAGCTGAGGAAATTACCAATGCTGTCGGAACAAAATACCCCCAAGTACAACCCTGAAGTTTATACCAAGATCGCCCTCAATGACTTGGTTACATATGCGGTGTTCTTTCTTTCGCAATCAAAACCCGAAATCACAGCTGAAGATATTGTCGCTGTTTGTTTCATGCTTTTCCCAAAGCGGTTCGCACTAAGTGGTTATAGCCAGTGGCCGGATTCGACGGTCGTGAACAAACGGTGGATTGACTGTCGGAACAAAGGGTTGATTATCGGTAGTACTGCACGCGGATTCTCTCTCACCCCCAAGGGTCTCGAAGTTGCAGATCGAATCGCACGAATCTTGGACGGGCGTCGCCCGTTGATGGCCAAGCCGGGTCAAAACAGAGTTCGTGCAGATAAGCATGTGGTTCTGGATCTTACACTGCTCAAGTACAAGCACAATCAGTACGCATCCAAGCTTTACGGGCGTGTAACCTGCGACCACTTCCACGCGTTGCTCAAGGGAGACGAACCAGTGCTTACGGCAACCCGGGATGGAGTGAATTGGGAGCATCCTTTCGCCAAGACGTTGAAGATTGCAGTGGAAACAGAATTAGAGCCACTTATTGAAGAAGAACGTCGCAGGTCTCAGGCCGACGAGAAATCCACGCTCAACAAGAAACTCCGTGACCGGGTAAACAATGCCCTAAAGGAGCTTAATTCCATCGCAAACTCCGAACTTGGGAAGCTGACAGGTGGCACGGAAGATGGAGGTTCGGAGAAAGTGCCATACGTTCCGCTCAGTGGCTTCGGATTCGTACCAGAATACGTTTACGTCCAGACCGGTAAGCCAGCTGGCTTGACCCTTCGCGCGGCAATACCCGACAAGGTTGCCGTCGGAAGTCTTGCCACAGTCGAATCCGACAATGAAGAAGTGCGGATCCTTACTCCACAGGTGGCAATTGAGGCACGTGAAGACTTCCCGAGTATCGGCCAAGCCCGAGTGGAGATCGAAGGAGGGCAGGTCGGTGCCGAAGTGGTCATCACCGCACGGCTGAACGGTCTCGAAGCCAACGCGATGGTGAAGGTAATTTCCAAGCGCGAACCGCCACAGATTACTGATCATCACCGTCACAGCAGTGGGCTCATTCGGGAGGTCAAGTTTGACGCTACGGCTGAACCCAAACAACGGGTGCGATTTGATTGGGCCACTGCATCGATCATCATTGCAACCAAGGCCCCCTCTGTTGCGGCTTATATGGACGAAGGTGGCAAGGGAGCAGAGGATGCGGCGGGACAGGTTTTATTGGCTGAACTCATAATAGAAGCTGTATGCCGCGAAATCGCGCGGCGCGGGGTCGAGAACGGAAACTTCCTAGCGATGTCGGGTGGCGAAGCCGATGCTGTGCAGAGAGAGTACATCCGCCTGCAAAATCAATATGCGCATCGCATTCATACCTGTTTCGTTGACGGTGAATTCCGACGTGGTGGTGATCCTGCTTCATCTCGGAAAGGGCGACCTTCCCGTGAACAAATGCTAGCTGGCGCGGTGATTGAAGCATAGTACACTCCCGGTGTTGAAGGCGTTGCGGTCGCAGCGAGATCCTTCGCTCAGGATGACACGCTAGGGCGTGTCACTTCAGGAAGACTTTGGAGAGGGCGACGCCGAGGACGGCGCCGACGAGGCCGGAGATGGCGAAGTCCCTGACCTTCGATCTCCAGGAATGATTCTCTTCCAGAGTCCGGCGCAGTTTGTCGATCGTGACCATCTGGTCGTAGATCAGGTTGGACAGGTTGCGGATGGAAGTATCGCCGCTGTGGGCGGCCTTGCCGAAAATTTGGTCAGCGGTCATCGACAGTGTGCCGCTGCCTTTGCGCACGTAAACGCCGGAGGTGGAAGCGACGAGTTTGTCGGACTTATCGACCTTGATCAAACCGACTTCCTTGCCGTCGACCGGGACGAATTCCAGCGAGCCGACCTGTGTTTGGTTCAACTGTTTGCGGGCGGCATTGTACGCGGAGGCGAGCTCCTGGCGGTCGCAGCCCGGGATGTGAGTGGGGGATTGCGCGCCGATCACGATCAGGCCGCCGTTGCTGTTGGCGAAGCCGGAAATGATGCGGGAGAGCAGCCCGGCGTCGCGGACCTCGGCTTTCAGTTCCACCTGGTCGGTCTCGCCGCGCTTAATGATGTCACGGACCTGTTGTTCGGTGTACGCCATGAACGTTCTGCGCCCTCGCTTCGCGCGCAGGATGAATGACGGGCAATTAATTGTCAAATCGAACGTTCTCCGAATGGCGGATGTTTGACGATTGGCACCTCGATGTTGTACGCTGGCATTCCCGTTTGTGCTGGAGACGACCGTGAGCACGCCGACACGATTTACACTGACCCAAGCCGACATCCCGACGCACTGGTACAACGTTTTGTCTGATGTTCCCGAGCCGCTCCCGCCGCCGTTGCATCCGGGCACGAAACAACCGGTCACCGTGCAGGACATGACAGCGATTTTCCCCGAGAACCTCGTCGCGCAGGAAATGACCACCGAGCGTTGGGTGGAAATCCCCGAACCCGTCCGCGAGATTTACGCGATGTGGCGGCCCACGCCGCTGCTGCGCGCGGTGCGGTTGGAGAAGGCGTTGCAGACGCCAGCGCACGTTTATTTCAAGTATGAAGGCGACAATCCGGCCGGCAGCCACAAACCGAACACGGCGGTGCCGCAGGCGTATTACAACAAAATCGCCGGCACGAAACGGCTGGCCACGGAGACGGGCGCGGGGCAGTGGGGTTCGTCGCTGGCGATGGCGTGCAAGCTGTTTGGGCTGGAGTGCCGCGTGTACATGGTCAAGGTCAGCTACCACCAGAAACCGTATCGGCGGTTGCTGATGCACACGTGGGGCGCGACGGTTCACGGCAGCCCGAGCGGCTACACGGAGTACGGCAAGAAACTGCTCAAGGACGATCCGGAATGTCCCGGCAGCCTGGGCATCGCCATCAGCGAGGCGATTGAGGACACTGTCAAACACCCCGGCACGAAGTATTCGCTGGGCAGCGTGCTCAATCACGTGTGCATGCACCAGACCGTTATCGGCCAGGAAGCCATTAAGCAGATGGCGAACGCCGGTGAGGAGCCGGACGTGGTGATCGGTTGCGTTGGTGGCGGCAGCAATTTCTCCGGGATTTCATTCCCGTTCGTGCGTGGCAAGCTTGTCGACAAGAAGAAGACGCGCATCGTTGCGGTCGAACCGTCCGTGTGCGCCACGCTCACCAAGGGTGAACTGCGTTATGATTTCGGCGACACGGCGATGACCACGCCGCTGTTGTGGATGTACACGCTCGGCCATGATTTCATCCCGCCGCAAATCCATGCGGGCGGGCTACGGTATCACGGCATGGCGCCAACGGTCAGCCACCTGCGCAAACTCGGACTGATCGACGCGGTCGCCTATGAGCAATCGAAGGTATTCGAGGCGGCGGTGCTGTTCGCCCAAAACGAAGGCATCGTGCCCGCGCCCGAATCGGCGCACGCGATCCGCGCGGCGATTGACGAGGCGATTGCGGCGCGCGAGGAAGGCAAGAAGCGCGTGATCCTGTTCAACCTGTCCGGCCACGGAATGCTCGACCTAGCATCATACGAAGCGTACTTCGCCGGCAAACTGCACGACGGTTGACCTAATATGGGCGCGTCATGCTGATCGTTCACGTACACGTCCATGTGAAACCCGAGAGCGTCGAGGCCTTCAAACAAGTGTGTGTCGAGAACGCGCGCGCGAGCGTGAAGGAGCCGGGCATCGCCCGCTTTGACGTGGTGCAACAAGCCGACGACCCCACTCGCTTTGTGTTGGTGGAAGTCTATCGCACAGCGGACGCGCCCGCGAAGCACAAGGAGACCGCACACTACGCCAAATGGCGCGACACCGTCGCCCCGATGATGGCCGAGCCGCGCGCGAGTGTGAAGTTTGGCGAGGTGTTTTGGACTGAGTAGATCCCACGCAAGGCGGATGACTACGCTTTTCGTGCCTTAACGGGTGCGCACTGGATCGACTAGCAATTTATCCACTATTGTTGCCTTTATCATCGGCGACGAGGAGGAGAGTGCTTTTGGATAAACCAGTTTGGAAAAGAAATCATACATCCTCCAATGGCCACTCCAATGAGAGGAAATAGCACAAATCCAATTTTCGCCAGTAGTGATAGCGATTTCGCAGGTTTACCGTTGAAGGCAATATTAGAATCAGGATTCATCAGACCAACGAACACGATAACATCTATCGTGAGACTTACGATTACGAACCAGCAACCAAGACATCGGGAGAAGATTCTGGCAGGTCGAGTGGTTTTTTGCGGCTGCAAGTCAGGTGACATATAGCGGCTCGATTTCGTCTGTCAGACCGGCATTGTTGTAGACAAAATGACAAGTCGAAATGCCGTGTTACTCTGCTTTGCTTTTTCCAAACCGGCATTGTGCTCCTCGCTGCTGGCTGGTGTCAATTCAGGAGAGCCCACAAATGCATGCTGTTCCGCGATGCTTCGCGGCTTGCTTGTCGGTTGGATTTCAGGCATAATCATGTGCGTGGAACGAGTAGTCTATAAGACCACGTTGCATGATCCGCAGGCGGCTGCGCGTGATTTGGCCTATTGGCTGAGCCGTCCGTTAGCGGAGCGGATCGCGGCGGTGGAAACATTGCGCGCACGCGTTTATGGAAATTTACCGCGACTTCAAAGAACTGCTCGAATTGTTCAACGCGCACCGCGTTGAATACCTAGTCGTCGGGGCTTACGCTTTGGCCGCGCACGGCGTGCCGCGTGCGACGGGTGATATTGATTTGTGGGTCAATCCAACGCCGGAGAATGCTGAGCGAATTGTGCGCGCCTTGAACGAATTCGGCGTAGGCGGGCTCGACCTGTCCACGGCGGACTTTGTGAAGCCTGAGCACGTAGTGCAACTCGGCGTCCAGCCGGTTCGCGTGGATATCATCACCGCGATAGACGGCGTAAAGTGGGACGTAGCCTGGCAAGGCAAGTTTACTGGAGATTTCGGGCCGGTGCCTACGCAGTATCTCGGCAGGCGTGAATTCGTGGCCAACAAGCGAGCGTCTGGTCGGCGGAAGGATCTCGCCGACTTGGAAGCGCTCGACGAGAAGTAGGTCCGCGCTCCAGTGTGAAGTATAGGGAAGTGGTTTAGCGCGGACCGGTGAAGCTCAGCAACGGGGTGAAGCCGCATTCGCCACACTGATTGGGTGGGTTTCGTTTATTTTCAGGCTCTCGAAGTCAGTCTCAACCACCCTGTATTTCCTGCATTTGAATTGCTTGCGCTCGTCCTGGGTGAAAGGCTGACGAATGAATGAGGGCGCGAGCGGCGCAGCCAGTTTCTTGAGGCCGAAGAAAACCTTCGACAGGGGCGCTTCGATGATCTCAAACGATCTCCACGGAAACCCCCGGCTCTTGAAGCGCTCCAAGTACTGACCGGTCAGGAGGATGATTTTTCCGTCGGCTGTCTTCACGAAATAGCTCGGGCCCTCGTCCTCGCGCTCCTCAACCTCAATCACATCCACGACGTCGATTCGGTGGGCGGCCACAGTCCCTTGCGCAAGATCTGCTCTCACTTGCTGGCGGAACTCACGGCCTCCTGTCCATCGCTTCGACCTGACCAAGAGAAACCCCATCACAAGGAACGAGGGGACAACCCACCAGAGGTAATGTGCACCGGGCTTCGTGTGCTCAACGAGGTAGCGCAGAGAGCCTGTTACGCAAATCGCGAGAATTACGAACATCACAACTCGGCCGACTGCAGTGCCGAGGGCAACATTGCCCCTCAGCTCTGCCTTCTGCTCTGCCGTCATCGGGTGGTAGGTCGTTAGCACGGGAGCTGTGCAGCTCAACAGTGTCCACAGCACAAACTCACATTATCATATCATCCGGTGAGCGCAACGGGCGTCCTTGAGGGGCGCCCGTTGCTGCACCGACGGATCTAACGGAGTGAATCTATTACGGAACCGTCGGCTTCTGGCCCAGGACTTTGCCCTTGAGCACGGTCAAATCCATGTTCGTGCCTTGCGTGGTCATCGATATACTTGTGCCGAGGGCATCACCTTGACCCTTCAGTCTCAGCTTGGCGATCTCGCTCGTCGTGTTGAAGTTGCCGGTGATCTGGTAAGTGAGGTCACGACCATTGGACAGACTCAACGTGCCGGTGCCTGACAACTTATTACCCGTCGCGATGATATTGGTGTCCAGCTGCCAATCTCCGTCCATGCCGACCGGCAAGGGAGCTGTGGTGGTTGCAGAAAACTTCCTGGGCTTGGAGCCGTGAGGTTTTATCGTTCCCTTGATGTCGGCGTTGAGGGTCAATGCGTCCGCATCGATTGTCTCAATGCTTGTGCCCCTGGCAGTTCCGGTGGCGACACCGCTGAGGGTGCCGCTCGACCTGAGGCTGGCAACGGGTACCCCGGCCCTGACGGAGATTTTTCCTTTGACAGTGCTATTGACATGGACGGACAGGAAGCCCTCGGAAATGGTGTCCACCAGGGTGCCGGTAATCTTACCGTTGGCGGCGTTGCTAATGACGAGGGTGGCGGTATCGGTGATGCCGTTGCTGGAGCCGCTGAAGGTGTAGGAGCCGGAAATGTCCCAGAGGGGCAGGTTCGTGAACACGTAGGTAAACGCGCCGGTGGGCACCTGGGCGTTGGCTGAAATCGCACCGAGTGCGATCAAGGATACAAGCAGGCATTTCATATTCTTCATTCGGACGCTCTCCTCTTTCATTGTTGTTCTACCAATTTGGACGACGACACGATTCGCTGGCTCGAAACTACTGAAAAAACTTCCCATCGACTGCGTGGAGGGATTGAAAAGCGAACGACCACAGGGCTTCCAGCGGGATTGGATGCCAACTCCGGCGAGTACGGCCAATGTTCGATTAAGTCCAGTGCTTCCCCTTCACCTGGACCCAAGACCTAAAGAGGCGCGGACGATGCGACTGCCTCCCCATCACCGCTTGTGAAAATAATCACTAGCGTACCGGGGGGTCAAGATAAAAGAAGGTCGTCCTCTGCCGGTCAGACGTTCGGACGGAAATGCGACTGACCGGGTGGCGGTTCCCGGAGCAGCGTGAAATACGACGGGGCGTGGCTCAGGTTTGCTACGTCTTGAAGAACGCGAGGAGGTCGGCGTTGATTTGGTCGGCCTTGGTGGTGCACATGCCGTGAGGGAAGTCGTGGTAGACCTTCAGCTTGGCGTTTTTCACGATCTTCGCGGACTTCAGACCGGCCGCACCGATTGGGACAATCTGATCGTCGTCGCCGTGCATGACGAGAGTTGGCACATCGATCTTTTGGAGATCTTCGGTGAAGTCCGTCTCCGAGAAAGCCTTGATGCAGTCGTAGTGGGGCTTGACGCCGCCCAACATTCCCTGCAACCACCAGCGCTCGCGGATGCCTTCCGAAATCTTGGCGCCGGGCCGGTTGTACCCGTAGAACGGGAGCGTCAGGTCCTTGTAGAACTGCGCCCGGTCTTGCACAAGTGCGTCTCGCAGGCTGTCGAAGACGGAGAGGGGCAGGCCGCCCGGGTTCTTTTCCGTCCTCAGCATCAACGGCGGCACGGCGCTGATGAGCACGGCCTTGGCGACCCGTTTCGTGCCGTGACGACCGATGTAGCGGGCGACTTCGCCGCCGCCAGTGGAGTGGCCGACGTGGATCGCGTTCTCCAGGTCGAGCTTCCCGGCAAGCGCTGCGAGGTCGTCGGCGTAGGTGTCCATGTCGTTGCCGTCCCACGTCTGGGTGGAATGGCCATGACCGCGCCGGTCATGCGCGATGACCCGGTAACCCTGCTGACCAAAGAACAACATCTGCGCGTCCCAGTCCAGTGAGCTGAGCGGCCAGCCGTGACTGAATACGATGGGCTGTCCCTTGCCCCAGTCCTTGTAGAAGATATGCGTTCCGTCCTTGGTGGTGATCGTGGGCATAGCGGGCTCTCCTTCCATTTAAGATTTTCTTCTGCGACCAACGCCTCAGTGAGCACGATTCCTCAACTCTCCGGAGGATGCAAATCTATTCTTGAGGGACGGTCCTGTTTACCCTCCTACTGTTTGTTCGACAGGAAATGGCGAACGAGATCGGCGATTTCATCGGCGGCGGTATCCAGGGCGAAGTGGCCCGCATCCAGGACGTGAACCTGGGCCTTCGGAACGTCACGGCGGTACGCCTC
>JBGOTY010000086.1:0-10991 GCA_041476745.1 Verrucomicrobiia bacterium
CCGAAGTCCAGACCGCTGACCGGATCGGTGGCGGTGTATTCGGCGAGGCCCTGCGCGAACCAGCCATCGGGTTGCGCGGCCCATTCGGTGGCGCTGATCACCACGCCGTTGGTCGCCAGCACGAACCCGTCGATGCGGACGTAGGGTTTGTCGGCATTGCAAGCGACGGCAGCGGTGTCGGTCGAGAAGAGGGCTTTCGGGCAGTCGATGCTGAAGACGGGACGCGGCACCTGGCGGACGAGTTTCTTCGTGATGTGGTCCCACTTGGTCGTCAGCTTCAGCTTGCCGCTGTCGACGACCGATTCCAAGCCGACGCTGTTGGCGTCGAACGTGTCGTCGCTGTCGAGGTAGCCGATGAACGCCACGTCCAAGACCGGTATCTGGTTGCCGTGGCCGTCGTCGACGGTGGCGATGTCCGCGCCGTTGCGATGGACCTTGTAGATCACGATGCCGAACGTCAGCGGCCAGCGGCGGCTGACGTAATTGGCAAACGGATCAAGTGCGGGATCGACCGTAAGCGTGAGGCTGTGCGGGTCGAGGTTGGTGCTCTCCTGACGAAAGACCTGGCTTGGGTCGAATTCAATCGCGGCGGGAACGTAGGTGCGGGACTGGACGCCGTCGCCGGCATAGTCGGACAGATCGGTGAAATCGACATTGCCCTGGAACCCGACCGAGTACGTCCAAGATCCCCAACCATCCGGCAGGGTCACCCGTCCGTCGCGCCGCGCGAAGATGTGGATCAGCAGCGCGACCTGCCGCGCGCGCGCCATTTCCAATGCTGCCCAGGCCGCCGGGACGGTTCTCACGTCGCCAGCTCCATTCCCGCGACGGTGCCGCTGGCGGTGCCGCTGGTGATGACATCGGCGTATTCGTGTTCGAGTTCGGTGAACGTGAGGCTCGCGGTGGCCACGAGCGGCGACTGGCACTCGATTTCGATGTCGTCGGTCGCGAATTGCACGAGCGGCAGCAGGCCGATCCTGGTTGTGGACGCCGTCAACGCCGTGCCGATCGACGCGTCGAGGCTGACCTTGTTGGCGCCACCGCCGGAGAGGTTCGTGACCTGCCGGATCCACCAGCGCCCGCCGTTGACGATGAAGATGGCGCGGCGGAGGTCGCCGCCGAGATTGAAGCGGGAGCTGAAGTCGGTGAAATTCGCCAGCGTCAGGAACGCGTCGCCGCTGCCGATGTCGGCGGAAAGTTTCAGTTCATCCTTTAGCGACGGCAGCCAGAAACGATCCCAACGTCCGCGACGATCGTGGAAGAACTGCCAGATCGTCGCGCGGTCCTGGCGTCCGTCACAACCGATCCAATGCGAGAGGCGCTGGCGGACGTACTGCCGCAACGTGGCGAACGCCTGGCGATTGATCCCTTGTGAAACGATGTGCGTTCCCTGGCCGATGCTGATCTTCGGCGGCTGACTCCACTCGGCGATGAGCGGCAACACTGGCAACCCGAGATAAGTCACGAAGTTGAGCGCGCCCCGCATCGACGGCGCCCCGACGTGCGCGAGATCTTCGACGAACGTCAACGCCAGCTCGGAGATCTCCATGCTCAGCGCCGACTCGTCGTAATCGGCGATCTGGAACCCGCGCATCAGCGGCAAGACCTGGTCACCGGCCTTGAAGGCGGATTGAAGGGCCGATGAAAGCGTGATCGTTATGCCGCTGATGCTCGCGATCTGCAGCCCCTCATGGGCCGAGTTGTCGAATTTCCACAACACACCTTCGGTGCGCCAGTCGATGAAGTTGACCGTGGACACCGACAACGTCGTCGCGCCAATCGCGGCGTCCGCTGTCAGGTAAATGCCTTCCTCACTCCAAAGCGGAATGCCCAGGACCGTGCCCGGCGGATTCACTTCGCGGAACGTGTCCCACGTCCGCCGCGGATCGTCGAACGGCAGGATATTGAACTTGATCTCGCGCTGTCCCGCGTCGCGGGCGCTGTCGCGCGTGATGCTGCCCGGGATCGACTCGCGTTTGACGTTCGTGGCGAACGTGGACTTCAGCGTGATCGGCGAGGACCAATTGGCTCTGAACGGCAGGATTGTCAGTCCGCTAATCATTCCTGGCGATGTCCTCCGGTGCGTTTGACGTGGCGCGCGATCCGGTGCGCGTTGCGGTCGAGATGATCGGTGAGGTGCTTCTGCATTTCGCTGGTGGCCATCAGGCGGTCGATCTCGGCGGGGCCGAACGCAAGCAGCACGGTCGCACCGCCGACGCTGACGTTGGGGGCGATGCCGCCACCGGCCATGCGGACCGCAATGCCGCCTTCGGCAAATCCGCGCGCCGGCAGGACGGGTCCGCCGTATGCGAACGTCCGGTGCTCCATTGAACTACGGATCGCTTCGCGCGGGATGGAGCGGGTCCGCATCGCCTCCATGACGTCGGTGCCGTAGTAATTGTGCGCCGACGCTGGCTGCACGAATTCGTTGTGCGAGAGCAACGCAGGGATCGAATCGCTCGTCTCGCCGCCCGCGCCGTAGATCGGACCGCCGGCGGCGTGGCGCGAGGCGGAATTGGTCACCGCGGCGAGCGCGGCCACGGCAGCCAGCATCACGGCGAGGCCGATCAACACACCGACCCAGCCGCCTTGTTCGCCGGCTTTGGCGAGATAGGCGACCATGCCAATGCCGGCCTGCTGCGAACTCTGCTGCTGGTTTTCCTTCGACGTGGACTCATTGACGGCACGCAGGATCGTGTTGGCGATGATCTGCTCGATGAGGATTTGCAGGATGCCCTCAATCACCGAGGAGACAAACCCGGCAAATGCCTGCTTCGCGTTTTTCGATCCTTCGATCCATTGTGTCAGCGCATGCGCCGACGTGGCGGAGAAATCCCGGAGCGTGTGCGTGGTGAAATTGTCGACCTGCTTTTGCAGGTCGGTCCAGTCTTGGAGCGTTTTTTCCAAATGCGAGTCGGGCGGTGGAGATTGCGTAATCGGGACGAGCGCCGGCGCGGGCGGGGTCTTCCCAATTTCCGTGTTGAACTGTTTTTGCGCGGTGACCGCAGCGAGGGTTGTGGTCGCCACCTTATTTGTGGCCTGATCGAGCTGGGTCAGTTGAACCGCGAGAGCCTGGGCGTTGCCCTGACCTTCGGTCGTGACCCTCAGGATGATTTCGGCGACGTTATTGGCGGCCATCTGGTTTACCTTTCGGCGTCAATTCGCGACGGGAACGCCCTGGGCGAGGAAGCTGAAGAGCAGTTCCTCGGCGACGGCGCGTTGTGAGGTCCCTTCGATCGCCTGGTGGAGGCTGTCGATGTACTTGCGCCACTGACGCGGTTTCTCGACCCACACGACGCCGGTGTAGAACGCGCGCTCGACCATGTCGTGCTGCCAGTTTTTGAACGCGACGGTGAAAGTCTCTTCGATTTCATAGTCGGTCAGTTTGTCGATGTCGTGGCCGCGGGCGCGGAGGAAGTCGAGGGCATCGCTGACAACCAAGACCGGAGGTTTGCCAGAGCGGCCTCCATTATTTTTTTTTGAATCGGGGAATGGTTCAGCGCGAGCGCCTTTTCGACGACGGCAAAGGCGCTGTCCTGCGTGAGGGAGTCGAACCAAGGCTGCCCAATTTGAGATTGGAGATTGGAAATCTCAGAGCGCTCGATGGAGCGGAAGACGAGGAAGGCCTTGTCGAGGCCGGTGTCGGCCCACTTGATCATGTCGGTGTTCGAGAGGCGCTTGACGATGATGGTTTCGCGGCGTTCGTCGTCATAGATGATTTCGAGCGATTCGCGGAGCGTCGGTTTGATTGTGGCGGTCATATATATTGTTCCCCTCACCCTAACCCTCCTCCGAAAGCGTTCGGAGGAGGGACAGGACGGGTCATTTGATTTGGCGCAGGTAGCCGAAGGGATACGTGGCGTCGCCGCTCGGCACGGGAGTGATCTTGAATGATTGTTCGGCCGGTTTGTCGGGACTGAAGTCGAAGTTACCGGTCGGTTCCAAGCGGGACTTGGCCATGTGGCGGAGCCAGACTTGCTCGGCGGTGCGGCCTTCGTTCGGCGGAAGGACCATGTAGAGGTAGAATTCGCCGTAGACGAAGCCGATGTGGGTCTGCAGCCGGTTTTCGACCTTCGTGATGGCGGTCAGGTCGTAGGTCAGGGCCATGGTGTCGCTAACGGAGAACATCCCGCCGGTGAGCGGCTTGACGGCGCCGAGTTCGGTGTCGAGATCGTAATCGGTGCCGAGCACGGCGGTGGTGCTGGCTTTCTTCACGACGACGTTGGCGATTTCGAAGCCCGCGATTTTGTGCCACATGTCGAGCGCGGCGACGGTGATGTTCTGGGTGGAAGCGGTCGCCGAGGCCTGGCTGAAGGCGGCCTGGCCGTTGCCGAAGAGCACGAGGTCGAGCGCTTTCGGGTCGGGCGCGTTGCACTTGATGGTGATGGGCAGTTCGAGGCGCTTGATCGGACGGGCTTCGGTGACGAGTGTGCCCGTGGCGCGGGCGGTGCGGAAATCGGTCGCCTCCAATTCCTGATTGAAGCTCGAATCGGTGACATTGCCGAGGTCGAGCAGGACGCCGGCATAGTCGCGGTCGAAAAGCGCGACTGCGCCCCCCTGCCAGACATTGCCGACGGTCAGCCGATTGCGGATGGCCAAGTTACTCATTTCTCATTCCTCCGTTTTGGGTTTTTGACAATGGTTTCTTTCACAGTTGCACTCGGGTTCGGAACTGAGCTTCGTACACGGTCTCAGTCGTCGTCTGGCCGAGCAGTTCCAGGCCGACAAAGACAAACGGTTCCGCTTGCGCGATGGGTGGCCAGCCCCGCAACTGGCCGGCGGTTGACGGTGGGGAGCCCGATGGGCCGACGACGAGGTTGATCATGTCGTACGCGCCGATAACGCCAGGACCGCCGTGGGAAAGTTCTTTGGTTGCGCGCAGCGAGCGGGCGCAGAGGAACAGCGACCAGACGCAGGCGATTTCGTTGCGCAACGTGCCTTGCAGGACGGGTTGGCCGAGGCCGCGCGCACCCTTGAATTCCTCGGGCTTGTTGAGGATGCGGTCGAGACGCAGCCAAGCGGACGGTGCTGTCTCGCGCGCCACTGCGAGGAAGACTTCGGCCTTCTCGCCGCGGAAGATGTCCACGCGATTGAAGAAATTGCGCGTGTTGTCGTCGGGCCGCCTGGCGGAGTTGACCTTGGTGATAACGGCGTCCTCGATGTCGATGAGGTAATTGCTCATTGGCACAACCCGGTGAGGTAGTTGTCGATGTCCGTATGGACGAGTTGATCGGCTTCAGGAGTTAGTTCGTCGTGGTCCCAGTCGAAGGGGGCAGTTGGGCGCTTAGGGATGGTGACTTCTTTTTTGCATGCCCAGCCGGATTCGGCGGTTGAACCGAGCGGGTAACGGAAGGTGAGCCATTCTTTGTTCTTTGCGACCACATCCGCGCCGAATTCGTGAATGGCGAGCAGGTTCCAACCGTTACCGACCGTGAGCGGGCTACCGACGGTGATTTCGGACGGGCCGGTCTGCTGGCCAACGATGGAGGCTTGCATCAGGCCGCGGTCGCGCAATGTAGTGCCGCCGAAGGTTTGCGCGCGATACGAGGGGCCGGCTTGCCAGCGATCGTTGGGACCGGCGTCGATGTTGTCCCGCCACATCTGCGCGAGATCGGAGGCGATTACGTTCAAGACCGGATCGAGATTGTCGAGGCTGACTGCGATGAGACGGAGGCGCTGGCCTTGATCGTCGAAACCGCGTTGTTCAATGGCGAACGGCATGCGTTACCAACCTCTCATCCGTTTGCGCTCGAACGTGCCCCGATGGGGGCTGGTTTCGACGGCGGCGTTGCGGGCTTCGGCGCCGGGGAGGGTCTTGCTCGTGCCGATGGTGGCTTTCCCGTCGCGGACGGCTTCGAGCCATTGGACGGCACGGCTGTAGCCATCCTGGACGCCGGTGAATGCCTGGAGGATGTGCGGTTTGTCCTTCATTGCGTAGTAATCGAACATGTCGAGCGCGAAACCCGCGAGGGTGGCCTTGATGTTTTCCGCGTCGGAGTCGTCGACTTGCAACGGGAAGACGAGTTTGCCGGAGGTGAGGCTGCTGGCTTCGCCGTTGACGCGCGCGATGATTTTGTCGCGGAGAGTAGTGTTCAACGCGCCGGTGGGATTCACGGGATCATCGAGCAATTCGAGGAGCTGCGCGGGGCTGAAGCTGTCGGTCACGTCGTCAACCGAAAGAAACGCGGTGATTGTTGTCATGTGTTAGTTTCCCCTCACCCTAACCCTCTCCCCCAAAGGGGAGAGGGGACGGATTTGAGTGGCTGGTTCAAATGTCGTTAGTCACGCAGTTCTGCAGCAGGTAGCAGGAGTCTTGGTTGACCATGAGAACCTTGCGGGTGTGGCCGATGATGTCGGCGACGGCGCCGTAGAGGCCGCCGTTTTCCTCGCCGGGCTGGATCGTGCGGGAGGCGACGAAGACCGGGCCGGCGTTCATGATGTTTCCGTACGCGGTCAGCGCGGTGCCGGGGTACGGCGAGACGGTGGACTGCGGCGCGTCCTCGATGCGAATCGCGGCGAGGTGCTTGCCCCAGATGCGGCTGTAACTGGCGGTCTGACCCGGGTTCGCGTTATTGGTGCGCTGTTTACCGACGAGCACCTGCTTCAGGCCGAAGAACGCGGCGACCTCATCCTGATTGACCTGGCCGCTGACGGCGGCGCGGCTGCCGAGAACCGCCTTGATCGCGCTGACCATTTGCGGATGGCGCTGCAGCGGACGCCAGACCGCGAGACCCATGACGAGCGCGTTGGGTGGAATCAGCGGCGTGTCGATCAATGTCTGGATGATCTTGATCGGCTCGTTGTCGGCGTTGTCGAGCATGTCGGTCGTGGCAGCGACGCGCGTGCTGCCCGCCTGGTAATTCGCGGCGGTGAAGACGAGGTCGCGGGCTTCGAACTCATGCGAGAACCAGAACGTCTCGGTCAACGCCTTGAGTTTTGCCATGCGAACATTCACCGGCGCTTGCAGAATCTGCGGCGGCTGGCCTTCGCTGAGCAGGCTGATGTCGTTTGGATTGACGATCTGCTGGCCGTGATCGGCGAGGACGTCGGAGTCCGTGGTGAAACTGAAATCCGTCACGGGAATGGTGCCGCGGCGGTTGACCTTCGTGTCCTGCTTGCGCAGGTACTCGGCGGGGTCAAATTTCCACCAGTTGAACTTCACATCGGAGATCAATTGCGCGGGGGACGTCGGCGCAATGATGCGCCCGAGCAAATCGGGCGGTTGCACGCCCGCGACGAACGTCGTGAGCTGCGCGTTGAGAGTCAGGAGTTGCGGTTCGGATGCCATATGCGTTTTCCTTTGCTGGTTGCGTTACGGGAGTTTGAATTGCGCGGCGCGGGCCTTCACGACGTCGCCGGCGACGCCGCTTTGCAGGAATTGCACGCCGGTATAATTGCCGGTGGTCGCGGGAATCCACGCGCCATTCGAATCGGACATGCCGAATTGGAATTCGGTGACCGTGTTGCCCAGGATGACGTAGATTTCGCGGTCGCCGTCGTCGGTGACAATGGCGACCGTGCTGCCCGCGGCGATGATCGTGCCAACGTCGGGGCGTTCACTGAAGACAGGGAACGTCGGCTTCGTGCCGTCGGCGGCGGGAACGACCTTGCCGTCCGCGCTGCCCCGGTTTACCGCGAAGCCAAGCTTCACGGCCGTCTCAACGGTTCTGCTCCACATTTGTGTTTCTCCTCTTTTGTGTTTTTTTTTGGTTTCGTAGCCGTCCATTTTCGGAGTGGCTACTTGAGGAGCGCGGGCTCCTCCCTGGCGATTCTTTCGAGCGCAATCGATTTGGCGCGCGCGGGATCTTTGGCAGCGATGGGGGCGATGAGTGGGTCCTTCGCGCACAGTTCCTCGACGCGATGTTCCCACTTCGCTTTTGGTTTCGTTCCGCCTGCGGCGTTGACGGCGGATTGGTCCTGGATGACCCGGCCGAGCAACACGCTCGGCGCTTTCGCGAGCAACTCCTTCGTCCAACCCGCGCGATCTTTGGCGAAGCGGCGCTCCCATTCGGTTTGCTCGGCGGGCGCGAGAATCCCGCAGCCAACCGCAAAGCCGACAAGCTCCATTCCGATTTCTTCGTCGGACGGTTTGCGGAGCGCGGCCTTTGCGGTTAGCTCTGCGGGTTGGGGCGCGGTGGACTTTTCGAAGGCGGCGATCAACTCGGATTCGGTGACTTTTGATGCGTCGAGTTGGTAGTGCGCGCAGAGTTTGGCGATGAGTTGGTAGAACGGGCGTCCCGCCCGTTCTCCGGTTGCGGGTGTAGCAGCGTCCGTCCCGGACGCTTCCGATTCCTCAACACTGATGAGTTCGACTTCGTTCGGGTCGGCGGCGACCAATTCTTGTGGGAGATGCGCGGCGGCAGAGAGTGAGGTTGCGTCGCCGAAGAGCGGGCGGTTTACGAAACCGCCGCAGTTCATATAGATACCGACAGCCTCGCCCGTTTCGGGGTCGATGGGAACATGCGGCGAGAAGGCCTGGAACTCCGGCGGATCGCCCGTGGTGCGTTCGATGGCCTGGAGCGTGCGCCGCGTAAGGCCAATCACCCCGAGGTCGTCATGCCACGCGAATTTCAGCGGGCGACCGCTGGCTTCCTTATCGTCATGGTTATAATCCGTATAAGGTTGATTGGTATTGGGCTTCGCGGCGGCGAGACGGCGCGCGGCTTCCATGCGTTTCGCGGAAAGCGCGGAGGGATTGACGCGCAATTTCGTTGGCGTGCCGTCCTCGGCGCTTTGGTCAACGGCACGGTCGCCTTTCGGCAGGTAAACGATCCAAAGATCGGCTTGCGCTTCGGGTTTGATCGCCGAGGAAAGCCCCGTCAGGGCGACGGCGCGTTTTGTGTTCGACGTTGCGGTTGTAACTTCAGACATGATGACCTCCTAGGAACGTGGTTGTATTAGCAACACAGATGGTGAGTGCTCGGCGGGGTGTTTTTTCACGGTTTTGGCGATAATCGGCTTGAAGGTTCCAATCCCTGGGAGTAAGTTCTGTCCTGTGGAACCCGAGTTGGCGCAGCCCCATTTTGACTTCAACCTGGCACCGCCCGATTGGTTGGCTGTGCGGATGCTGGTTGCAGAAATCGAGCAGGAAATCACCGAGCGCAGGCGCAATCTTCTCTATCGTCTGTCGCTGTGGTTGTGCGCGGTGAAGATGTTTCGCCGCGCTGAGGAGAAGAAACTCATCCTCATTGATCCCCAGCCACGTGATCTTCAATTTCACCGCGTGCTGTTGACCAGCCTGTTGGCCTGTGGTGAATCGCTCCTTCTCGACATGCACGACCACACCGAGGTCGATCCCAAACACCTCGGCCTGCAGGTCGAAGACTTGCGGGCGCTCGTCGAAACGTTGCGGATGAACTACAACGAGTGGTACGGCGACATGACTCCTGCGCGCCGCGAGGCGGCCTTGCGGGAGATCGGCATGTGAGCAAAGTCGGGGCGGGGCTAATGACTCTTCGCTCGTCGTTTGACCCCTGCTGGCGAATGGTGATGAAAGATCTCCAAACCATTCTCTAGGTGAAATAGTTGCGCAGTTCGCAACTTCACGCCAATACTGTGAAAGACCTACAAACCATTCTCCGAGCGAAGTACGAACTGGAATGCGCCGAACCCAACCAGATAGCCGCTTGCAAGCAGCGGCTTGACCGTCTTGTCGCTGAGGTGATTGAAGGAACTTCGGTTTCCCCTCACGAATTTGCCCATCTGATTCACGGGCGGTACATCGAGTTTCGACGCGAGCTGCAGCGTAAAGAAGGCACAGGCCCGCCACGACAACTCCCCAAATCTTGAGCGCGCTCATCGCTTGACCTCCGGGAGCGCGTCCAAGTTGGCGAGGATCACCTTCTCGCGGTGGGTGGAACCATTGAGCGAATTTTCGGGCGCAACCGGGCGGTTGTCCTGGCTCGGCGTTAGCAGGCGTTCGGAGGTTTCGCCGGGTTGCGGGATGTCGAACTGGGCGTGGGCCCAGGATTCGGGGACGCGGAGGCCGAGGTTGACCAACGTATTGACGACGTTGGCGAGGGCGGCAATGTCGCGGCGGCTTGCTCCCGGCAATTCCATGACGGGATTGTCGGTTGGGTCGGCGAAGTTGAAGTCCATCAACCAACGCAACGCGGTGGCGGTCATCGTTCCCGCGAAGAGGAGGCACGTCCAGTCCACGATCTCCTCCGTCTCGTCCTGCTGCACCAGGCCAAGTGAACGCGCGCCACGGATACCGGCTTGAGTGCCGAGCGTCGCGCCGAGGAGGCATTCGAGCGCTTTCTCGGAGCAATATTTCACGAGCGCTTCCTGCGGAAATGCGCTGCCGCTGGAGGCGCGCTGGAGATTGACGACGGTGCCTTCGTCGAACACGCCGGCGCGGGCGGCGAGCCGGGAGAGATGCAGGAGGATCGCGTTGCGTTGCTCCTGGGTCGCGTCCTTGTTGCAAAACGCGTGGGCGATATCGACGCCGAAGGTTTCCGCGAGCGTGCTCCAGTCCTTCATCGTGTAGAGGTAGATGAGGAAGTACCAGGCGAGCGGGCGCAGCATCGCGGCGCGCGCGGGATGGCCGCTTTTCGAGAGATGGTGGAAGATCACGAATTTGCGGTCGGGCACGTCGATGTGCCGGGCGCGGTTGCGCAGGTCGGGAAACAACTGCAACTCGGGTTTGTCCCACCACCAACTCCAGTGGCGATAGTTCACCCACGGCATTTCCGCGATGACAATGGCGGCGCGACGCGAGGAACGATTGGGACCGACCACCTCCCCTGGTTGCCAATCGATCTCCGCGCCGCTGATGCCTTTGCCGACGGCATCGAGAAGGTTGAAGGCAGTGCGATGCCAGTTGCGCATCGCGGCAAAGACGTAGTTCGCGAAGTCGGCTTTCTCCTTCGCGAGCGCGGGGTTTTGCGGATGGTCGGGCGGGACGATGCGCGGGTTGCGACGCGCGGCCTTGAGCTTGTGTTTGTAGAGCGCGAGACGCAGCTCGGGCCATTTTTCTTCCATCTCCTCGA
>JBGOTY010000087.1:0-10973 GCA_041476745.1 Verrucomicrobiia bacterium
ACTCACATTCGATGTCGCCGTCGTGCTCGATGACAATCTGTTGCGTCAGAGGCAATCCCAACCCCGTACCGCCTGTCTTCGTGCTGAAGAACGGTTTGAATATCTGTTGTCGCTCGGCCTCGGCGATGCCGCTGCCCGTGTCCGAGATACGGATGACAACATGGTTGCCATCGCGCGCGGTGGAGACGGTGAGCGTGCCTCCTTTGGGCATTGCTTCGATGGCGTTGCGCACGAGATTGAGGATCGCTTGCCAGAGTTGCTCTTCGTCGGCACTGATATTGGGCAGCGATGGCTCCAGCTCGATATTGACGGTTACGCCTGTGGCCTCGAACAGCGAGTTCATGAATGACAACCCATGCCCAAGGAGTTCGTCAAGCGCGACGCGTTCGCGGCGCGGCTTGGGCATCCGTGCGAACTTGAGATAATCCTCGGTGACCCGCTGGATACGGCGCACCTCCGAATCAATGGACCGTAACAGCGATCGTGCCTCGTTGCCGGCCTCCGCCTTGTCCCTGGCGAGCGTCTCGATTTCATCTCCGACCAGATCGATGTTCAGCGTAATGGAACTGAGCGGGTTGCGAATCTCGTGCGCGAGCCTGGCGGACATGGCTCCAATCACTGCCAACCGCTCAGCCTGCAGTTTCGCCTCTTCCAGCCGTTTGCGCTCCGTGATGTCGCGCAGGATTGCCGAGCGACCGATGACGTTACCCTGTACTCCGCGCAATTCAGATACAGCTATCTCAACCAATATGCGGCGACCGTCTTTCGCCATGCGCTCCGTTTCGAGATAATCATGGCCATCTTGGCGAATGTGGTCGTCGATGCGGGCCAACTCGCCCGCCTTCACGAGTTCCGGCGGCACGATCACGCTGAAATGCTTGCCGATGATTTCCTCGGCGCGCCACCCGAAGATGGTCTCCGCCGCGTGGTTCCACGTGCGGAAGCGATTCTCGGCGTCCAGCGAGAAGATCACGTCGGCGGAGTCGTTGACGATCCTCTCCAGTTGCTGCAAATGGCGGAACCGGTCGCTGGCGATGTACGCGTCCATCGCCAACGAGGCGTCGAGCATGAACACCTTCTCCAGCGCTACGATGGACTCGGTCGCGCGCGCTGGATCGTCAGGATAATAATCACGAATCAGCGGCGCGATGATCTTGAAGTACTGGCTGTACGCGATCAGGTACCATCGTGGCGACAACCCCACGCGTTCGTGGGTCTGACCGATACGAAGGCGGTCCGCGAGATAGGCGTCATCAAAGTTCCCCTCTGTGATCCGCATCAAATAGTCGTGCTGGAGTTTCTTGAGTCGCTCGACCGTCGTGCGGTCGCGCAATAGTTGTGCGGTTTCGGGGAAGCTGAGCAGGTGCTCGTAAAACTCGTCTTCCACAGCGGCGACGTGTTTCTCGAATAACGGACGCAACGCCTTGAGCAGTTGCTCGTCGCGCTCCGTCAGGCTGAGAAATCTCAGTCGCTGCTCTCTTTCCATGGGGGACATTGCAAGCTAAGCGTATGAGGCCACTGACAAGTTGTCAAATCACAACGGCTTGCATTAGCGTGCTCTGCGCATGGCAAGATAGTAAATGACGGGCACGACCATGCGCGAGAGCAGAAGCGAGGCGACCTCGCCGGCCATCAACGAAATCGCAAGTCCTTGAAAGATTGGATCGAACAGAATCACGCTGGCGCCAACGATGACTGCCACCGCGGTGAGCATCATCGGACGAAACCGCACCGCTCCCGCATCGATCACGGCCTCCGCCAAGGGCATGCCTTGTCGCACGCGCAATTCGATGAAATCCACGAGAATGATCGAATTACGCACGACGATGCCGGCACCGGCAATGAAGCCGATCATCGACGTCGCGGTAAAAAATGCGCCCATCGCCCAGTGCGCAGGGAGAATGCCGACGAGCGAAAAGGGAATCGCCGCCATGATGATGAGCGGCGATTTAAATGAGTGGAACCAGCCGACCACCAGGGCGTATATCAGCACAAGCACGACGGCAAACGCCGTTCCGAGATCGCGAAACACTTCGTACGTGATGTGCCATTCACCGTCCCATTTCATCGCCGGCCGTTCAGTCGTGAATGGCTGATGCGTTGACAAAATCTCCAGCCCGAGCGGCGCTAGCTTTTGGTTCAACTTGAGAATCGCATACACAGGACTTTCCTCGGCACCGGCAACGTCGGCGGTTACGTACACCACGGGCATCAGGTTCTTGTGATAGATGTTCTTGTCAGCGATGGTCTCGCGCACCTTCACGAGTTCACCGAGCGGCACCGCCACGTTGTTTGTCGTGAGGACACGTAACCCGAGCAGGTCATTGACGCTCGATCGTCCCTCAATGGGCAAGCGGACCGCGATATCAACGTCTTCTTTCTCGCGCGGCTGGTGAATCAATCCGACTGTTTGTCCTGCCTCGGCAATCTTTAGCGTCTGTGAAATGTGATCCGCGGTCACGCCGTGCAACGCCGCTTTCTCATGATCAATCTCGAAAACCACTTTGCGCTGATCGGCCTGCATATACCAATCCACGTCCACCACGCCATCGGTGTGTTGGAAAATCTCGCGCACTTTCTCCGCCGTCTCGATCTGCTGCTCGTACGTTGGCCCGTAAACTTCTGCGACGAGGGTCTGTAACACAGGCGGACCCGGCGGCACTTCGGCGATCTTTACGCGCGCGCCATATTTCGCTGCAATGGCCTGGACTGTCGGTCGCACACGCTTAGCGATGTTGTGACTCTGCGCCCGGCGTTCATGCCTTGGCAATAAGTTCACTTGAATGTCCGCCACGTTGGGCCCGCGCCGCAGAAAGTAGTGACGCACGAGTCCATTGAAATTGAAGGGCGCGGCGGTACCTGCGTAAACCTGATAGTCTGTCACTTCAGGCTCGTTGCGCACCGCAGCCGCAATCTCGCGCGCAACGCGCACCGTCTGCTCCAGGGGCGTGCCCTCGTCCATGTCCACGATGATCTGGAACTCGCTCTTGTTGTCGAACGGCAGCATCTTCACTTTGACCGCCTTCACGAACAGCAGCGCGACAGAGCCGACAAGTAGCACGGTGATGCCCGCGAGAAATGCTCCCTGCCACCGCGGGTGATGAATCAGCGGCCCCATCACGCGGCGATACAGCCGCGTCGTCCAATGCTCGGGGCCCTCCGCGAGATGTTCACCGTCCCTGCTGCGCAAAATCCGATACGCCGCCCACGGCGTGACAACAAACGCAACGAACATCGAGAAAATCATCGCCGCGCTCGAACCGATCGGAATGGGCCGCATGTATGGCCCCATCAGTCCGCCAACAAAACCCATCGGCAAAATCGCCGCGATCACCGTCAACGTCGCCAGAACCAGCGGCGAGCGCACTTCATTCACAGCCTCGACGGTCACCTCCAGCAATGGACGGCCCTTGTTTTGTGGCAGATGGAAATGCCGCACGATGTTCTCAACATCCACGATCGGATCGTCCACCAGGATGCCGATGGAGAAGATAAGCGCGAACAACGTGATGCGGTTCAGCGTGTAGCCGAAGAAATAAAACGTTGCGAGAGTCAACGCCAGCGTCACGGGAATTGCCACCGCCACCACGCCCGATTCGCGCCACCCGAGTACGAGCGCGATCAGGATCGTGACCCCGACAACGGCGATGGCCATGTGAAAGAGCAGTTCGTTGGATTTCTCCGCCGCCGTATGTCCGTAATGCCGCGTGACCGTGATATGAACATCGCTGGGAACGAACACGCCCTTCAGGCTGTCGACTTTCTCCAGCACGCGCTCGGCGACGCGAATGGCGTTCGTCCCCTTCCGTTTCGCGACCGCGATTGTGATGGCCGGATGTTCGCCGCCCGTTCGCGTGCCGAACAATACGTACTGGCCCGGTTCCTCGGGACCGTCGATGATCTCTGCCACGTCGCGCAGATAAACGGGCTTCCCTCCGAACACGCCCACCACCACGGCGGCCACTTCGTCGGCATCCTTCAGGAACCCGCCCGTCTCCACGAGAATCTCGCGATTGTTTTTGGAGAAACTGCCTGCTTCCGTCTGACGATTCGCAGGTTCCAGCATCCCGACGACGCGAACGGGGTCGACGCCGTACGCCGCCATCCGGGCTGCATTGAGTTGCACGCGCACCTGACGGCGCAACCCGCCAATCAGCGTCGTCGCCGAGACATCCTTGACTTCCTTGATCGCATCGTCGAGTTGCGCTGCGACACGCCGCAGCATGAAATGGTCATAGCGTTCGCTCCACAGCGTCAGCGCGAGGATCGGCACGTCGTCGATGGTGCGCGGTTTGATGAGCGGCTCGGAGCAGCCCGGAGGAATCAGGTCGAAGTTGGAGAACATCTTCTGGTTGAGCCGCACAATGGCCTTCTCTTCGTCCTCCCCGACGTAAAACCGAACGATGGCCATCGATTCGCCCGGGCTGGAAGTCGAGTAGATATATTCGACGCCGGGGATCTCCCAGAGCAGCTTCTCCATCGGTTTCGTGACCCGTTCCTCGATCTCCTTCGCCGATGCGCCCGGCATCTGTACGAAGACATCGATCATCGGCACCTTGATCTGTGGCTCTTCCTCGCGAGGCAGCAGAACAATCGCGCCCGCGCCGAGCAACACCGCCGCGACGACGACGAGCGGCGTCAGCTTCGAATCAATGAACAGCCGAACAATCTTCGATG
This sequence comes from Verrucomicrobiia bacterium, assembly GCA_041476745.1. GTDB lineage: Bacteria > Verrucomicrobiota > Verrucomicrobiia > Palsa-1439 > Palsa-1439 > Palsa-1439. The sequence continues at coordinate 4,678 of JBGOTY010000087.1, forward strand.
CGAAACCGAATTGGTGGGCCTCGTTCACCGCGTCCCAATCTGTCTGCCGTCGGCAATCTCATCGGCAGTACTGACGATCAACCGCTCCCCCGCTTCGAGCCCCGCGAGCGACTCGACCTTGCCGTCGAGCGTCTTGCCGAGTTTGACCAGACGCATCCTCGCGCGCCCGCCGTCCGCGACGTACACAAACGTAAGCTCGCCGCGCTCGTGGACTGCTGACTTCGGTATGAACAGCCCGGAGCGCTCTCCAACAACCAGTTGCGCTCGCCCAAACACGCCGGACCGGAGCGGCTTTTTCGGATGCAGATCGATTTTGACGAGGAAACTGCGACTCGACGGATCGCTGGCGGGCACAACTTCGCCTACGCTCCCATCACATTCGCCCCCCACCGCTTCCACGGCAACGTGAACCGCTGTGCCGACGAGGACTGCTCCCGCATAGCGATCGGGCACGTAGGCTTCGAGCCGAAAATCCGTCGGTTGCTCGACGGTAAACAGCGCCTTGCCCGGCGTGGCAAGATCGCCGGCGTCGCATAATTTTTCGGATACGATGCCGTCAAACGGAGCGGCGATCGTCGCGTAGCTGAGCGCGGCCTTCGCGACGCGATAGCGTTCCTCAGCGGTCTGGAATTCGGCTTGAGGCGCGGCTCCTTCATCGAGCAGTTTCTTGGAACGCTCGTAGTCCGCCTGCGCACGCTCGAACGCGGCGCGGACTTCTCGGTCATCGAGTTCCGCCAGCACGTCGCCCGCCTTCACCGCATCGCCCGACTTGACAGGAATCTGCTGGATAACCGCCATCACCTTCGCGGAAAGCGTTGCCGCGACTTTCGGGCGAACCGTGCCGACAACTTCATAGGTTTCAGGAACACGCCGCGGCGCGAGTGCCAAGGTTTCGACGGTCGGCGGCGGCGCTTCGGCACCGGATGGCTCGTGCTTGCGCCCGCAGCCGGTCAGGACGACCACGATCACAGCCATCAGCGCGGCTCTCACCTCTGGCTCTCATCTGCACCGCATGAACCGCCCACCCCGAATCTCCTCAGGATGTCTTCCATCAAGCACCACCTCGTGATGGACGATTGCAGTAGATTCGCGCCGACGAAGGCGGTGAACCAAAGCCAGTACGGACTCACGAAGTGCGCCAAGAGAAGGCTGATCAGAATAAACGAGCCGGCAATCAGCCGGATGTAACGCTCCAATGTCATGTGCGTCTCCCTTCCATTCGGATGCACGGACGTCTCTTTTCGGTTCGGATCGCTGGTCGTATTGTGCTCCAAGCCACGCGGGGAACACGAGCATAAACACCAGCCCAACCATCGCAACTTGTTTGCATCGCCATGTCAACTCGAACGTTAAGTCGCGGCGCAATTCAGCCAGTGGCGCGAAAGTCTGTCAAGGCCTTTGGTGGCCATGCAGCCCGCAGGGCGTTGAGCACGACCACGACGTCGATGACCTCTTGCGCGACAGCCCCAGCCACGGGCGGTAAATAACCGGCAGTTGCGGCGATCATTCCGGCCATGCTCAACGCCATCCCGCCTACGGCGCTCTGCAACGCGATCATCCGCATGCGGTGGCTGATGTGTAGAAGCTCGTCCACCTTCTCCAAAGAACTGTCCAGAATCACGGCACCGGCGGCTTCGCTGGTGATATCGCTGTTCTGCCCGAAGGCCACGCCGACGGTCGCAGCCATCAACGCCGGGGCGTCGTTAATTCCGTCGCCGAGATAGAGAGTCTTTCGCTTTGCCGTTTCCCGGCGGACGATGGCCAGCTTTTCTTCCGGGCTTTGGCCGGCAAACACTTCGCCGATGCCCACCCGGTCGGCCAGGTAGTGGACTTCGGATTCCCGATCGCCGGACACGAGCATCACTTTGTGAAACAGATGTTTCGGTTTCAGATGACCGATGAACGACGCGCCTTCCGACCGCGGTTCATCGCGAAATCGATACATGGCAGCGTACCTGCCATCGATCAAGATGACGCATTCCAAGCCGCCGGCAGCCGGCGGCAGGTGGCGCGCGATGGCCGGCTGTTGCGCCGCTAGTCGATTGCGACCGGTGATTTGAATTGTTCGTCCATCCACCGTCCCGCGCAACCCGGCGCCGGGCGGTTCGCTGATTTCACCGGCTTGGCGGACGCTGACACCAGCCACGCGGGCCGCTGCAAGGATGGCGCGGGCCAGTGGATGCTTTGAGTATTGTTCCAGAGAGGCCGTGAAATGGAGCACATCCGTGGGGGAGACACCGGGAGCGCAGATCTGGTCCGTTAGTTTTGGTTCGCCGTACGTGAGCGTGCCAGTCTTGTCGAAGATGATGGTGCGGCAGGTGTCGATCTGTTCGAGCACTGCGGGGTTCTTGATGATGATGGCGCGTTTCGCCGCGAGTGAGATTGTCCCAATGATGGCGACGGGGATCGCAATCAGCAATGGGCACGGCGTCGCAACCACCAGCACCGCCAGGAACCGGTCCGCATCCCCGCTCAACAGCCAGGCGGCCAGCGCGATGACCAGGGCGGCGGGCGTGTAATAGGCGCCCAGTTGATCGCCGAGCCGGCGCAGGCGAGGCCGCTGGTGTTCGGAGGCGCGCATCACCTGCATGATCTTGGCGTAACGTGAATCCACGGCCAGCTTGGTGGCGCGGATGGTGAGCATCGCATCGCCATTGATGGCCCCTGACAACACATCCGAGCCCGGCGTTTTCGACATCTGAAAAGGTTCGCCCGTCAGATACGACTCATCCATGACACCGTGCCCCTCCACCACCAGACCGTCAATCGGGCAAATCTCATGGGGATGAATCAGAATCGCATCGCCGACGGCGACCTGATCCAATGACACATCCACGACACCGGCCTCACCTTTGAGGTGGGCGATCGCCGGCAGGCGTTTGGCCAGTGCCTGAAGGACGGCGGAGGCGCTGCGAACGGCATAGGTCTCTAGCGCCTCACCACCCGAGAGCATCAGCACCACGAGTGAGCCGGCCAGGTATTCCCCGAGCAGCACGGATGTCACAATCGAGATACCGGCCAGTAAATCGGAGCCGAATTGTCGTCGGGCCAGTTTGCCAAGCAATTCCCATACAAGTGGAATGCCACCAAACAACAGTGTGGCGATCAACGGCAGCTGGCGGACCATCACGCTCGTGTGCCCACTGGTGCGGAGCACAATGTGGACGAGAATCGCCGCAATGGAAAACACCGAGATCACGGCGTGTTTCCGAGATGGGTGAACTGATTCCGACTCACCATCTGTCCCGCGCATTATCTTGCCTCCAAGTGCGCCGCCACTTCCGCGAGTATCGTCACGAGAAGTTTCCACTCACCTCCGCTCCAGTTAAGGCTCGAACGATAGCCGCGCATTGCGAATCAAACGTCCCCGAATCAACTGGTAGTGGCGGGACCAGATTCCAGTGTGCGTTGCCGTGGCGCATGATTCCGTGCTGTTCCAGTCCGTATCGATTCCTATGGTTTCTCCAGCCAATCGTCTCCAACTAACTGCGACTTTGTCCAAGCCCTTAGCCGCGCTCATGCCACCGGAAAGGCAGCATTGGTAAGTTGTTACACGCGTATTCGTTAATGATGGGAACGGGTGGGAGCGTGGGCGGGCGCCGGCTGACAATGTGGCGATTTAAGGTTCAAGTCGTGACAGCTTGTCTGCCACGAAACACGTTTGCAGGGAACTGACGACCACTCTCTGCACTCCAGATAATGTTGCAGATCACGGCGGTAGCTGATCAGTATCGGCAATTTCAACCTTCTTGACAGCCGACGGCATGGCGTATGCAGCGGGCTGGCATGCATGAAAATGATGTTGCGTTCGCTTCTGATTTCAGCAGCTTTTCTTTCCTTCACATGTGCCGGTGCCCATGCTCACTTGCTACCCGGTGATGTCCGTGGTTTTGGCAGCGGGTTTGTGCACCCACTGCACGGGCTCGACCGCTTGCTGGCGATGACCGCCGTTGGTTTATGGGCAGCGCAACTTGGCCGACGGGCACGTTGGCTGGTTCCCGCGAGCTTTGTTGGGGTCATGGTCGTTGGCGCGGCGCTGGCGATGAGCGGGCTGCGCATACCCTTTGCAGAAGAAGGGATTTTGCTTTCCGTGTTGGTGTTGGGAATCCTGATTGCCATCTCGGCGCGGTTCCCGTTGGCGACGAGCATGGCAATTGTCGGATTATTCGCTTTTTTTCACGGGCACTCGCACGGCACGGAAATGCCCGTCAATGCCGTCGGCTTCGCGTACGGCGCGGGCTTTGCACTGGCCACGGTCGCGTTGCCTGGGTGTGGGATCGGATTGGCCTGCGTGGCTCAATCCGTGAGGCTGCCAGTCATCCGTTGGGCGGAGGCCGCGATCGCCATGGCGGGGATTTGCCTGTGGGCGTTGTAGTTAAGGGGCCGAACGTTGACAGGCAGCTTGAGGAAGGACTCAAATGCGGGCCATCCTACGAGCTTTTCATGAGTCGGACGCGGAACGGCTCTTCGATATGTATCGCCAGTTCGAACCGAAGGGTGAGTTCCAGGGGTTACCGCCACGCACCGCCACGCAGATCAAAATGTGGCTCACCCAACTTTGCGAGCGCGGCTTCTACCAATTCGTGATCGAAGTTGGCGACCGTATCGTTGGTCACGCCGCATTGTGCCCCTCGCACCGAAAAACTGAGGCTGAGCTGGCGATTTTTCTTCAGCAAGATTATCGCGGGTACGGTTTGGGAAAGAAACTGCTCCTCGGAACACTCAATTTTGGCTGCAAGAAGCTGGAGCTTGCGCGTGTTTGGCTCTTCGTAATGGGCTCCAATCCGGTCGCGTCACATCTGTTTGAGAGCGTCGGTTTCCGACCGGGGCGTGATGGCGATCCCCTGAAGTGGGAAATTGAAATGGAGCGGCCCTCCCACTGTGCGAAGTGCCAAGGCGAGAAATGCGCCGTCTTTGGCGAAGCCTTCCCCATTATTGTCGATGCTAGCGTCCGCTGGGCGCACGTGCGTTGAACGAAGCTACAGGTCCCGAGCGGATAATTCACGCAGCATGACAATGTGTCGGGATTCCCTTGGGCGGTTGACAGATTGTCCTGTCAGCAAGGTCCCTAGTTTTTGGCTTGTGAAATTTTTCACACCATATCTTTGCTAATCACAACCACTTATGATATGGCTGTAGGGCCGCTCGCAAGCTGGCAAGGCCGCTGCTAAGACAGCGTGCGGGCAATGACGCAAACGCTACAAAACGCAGTTGGACCGTCGAAACAATCGGCAGCGGCTGTGCGCGGCGGCAAGCGACTCGAAGCCATTTTTCGTCCAAATTCCGTGGCTGTGATCGGCGCGTCGAATCGTGCAGGCACGGTGGGTCACGATCTGTTTCGCAACATCCTGCTCAGCGGTTACAGCGGCACACTCTATCCCGTTAATCCTAAAGCAGCGTCGATTGCGGGGGTGCACGCATACACGAACGTCGGCGAAGTTCCTGACGACATCGATCTCGCACTGATTATGGTCCCGGCCACTGCGGTGGCGCAGGTCCTGGAAGAATGTGGCCAGAAAGGGACACGCGGGGCCGTGATCGTGACGGCAGGATTCAAGGAAGTTGGAGCCGAGGGCGCCGCGTTGGAGCGTCGCGCGGTGGAGATCGCCCGCGAGTATGAGATCGCGCTGGTCGGCCCGAACTGCCTCGGCGTGATCAACACCGACGCCGACATCATGCTCAACGCGAGCTTCGCGCGCTGCATGCCCAAGCATGGTAACATTGCCTTCCTTTCTCAAAGCGGCGCTCTCTGCGCGGGCATTCTCGACTATGCCCGAGGCCGCAATATCGGGTTCTCGAAATTTATCAGCGTTGGCAACAAGGCCGATGTGACGGAAATCGATCTGCTGCGTTACCTCGCCAACGATGACAGCACCGACGTGATATTGATGTACCTGGAAACTCTTGTGGACGGTCGTGCCTTTATTGAACTGGCTCGCGAGATCACGGGCGAGCTCGCACACCGCAAACCGATACTAGCCATTAAATCTGGGCGGACTACGCAAGGCGCGGCCGCCGCCCGGTCACACACCGGCGCTTTGGCCGGTAGCGATGCTGTTTACGACGCCATTTTCGCGCAGGCCGGCATCCTGCGTGTCGATACTGTAGAAGAACTTTTCGACTTCGCGGTCGGGTTCTCACGCCAGCCGTTGCCCAAAGGCAACCGCTTCGCCATAGTCACCAACGCGGGTGGACCTGGCATCATGGCCACCGATGCCGCCATCCGTCATGGACTCGAGCTCGCCAAACTGCGACCCGAGACACTCGAGTCCCTCAAGGCGAAGCTGCCACCGACC
>JBGOTY010000088.1:0-10898 GCA_041476745.1 Verrucomicrobiia bacterium
CGGAAAGGCCATTCCACAGATGGGGATTGGTGATCGTCGTGCTCGCGACGACATTGGAAACCGAACTCGCCGAAAGCGTCACGATGTTCGTCAGCGTCGCCACGATGTTCGTCGCCGCGTCGGTGACGATGGCGCGCACGGTGACGGTGGCCGGACTGGCGCTGGCGTTGGAAACAACGGTGGTGACTTGAAGGTTCGCCGAGTTGGAACTGACGCTGGTGGTCTTCAGATAGACGCCCGGCGAACCGTAATCGAGCGGAGAAACCTGCACCGGGTCTGTCGCCAGCAAATGCGCTTCCCGGTAGATGCCGCCGAAGAAAGTAAAGTCCGCACTCAATGGCGGAATGTTGGAGTTCGCGGCGTTATTGACCTTGACGGCGATGACATTGTCGCCGCCGACGTTGACGTAAGGCGTCACGTCGAAAACGAACGCCGCGAACCCACCTTGATGCTCGCCGATGAAATTGCCGTTCACGTAAACATCGGAAACGATGTTCGCGCCGTCGAACTTCAGGAAGATCTGCCGGTTGGTGTAGGAGCCAGCGACCGTATAATGCCGCCGGTACCAGCCGATGCCCCGGAAGTAGTTGCCCCCGCCATCCTGACCGTCGAGGTTGTTCCACGTGTGCGGAAGCGCGATCGTCGTCCAGGAGGAATCGTCAAACACGACATTCGTCGCGCCCGGGACATCCGCAAGAATGAATTTCCAACTGTCGTTCAGAATGAGGTCGGATCGGTTGCTGGTCGGTGGGGTATACGTATCGGCATGGGCCACACTTCCAGAGGCGCTGAACAGCCAACAAGAGACAGCGACCGCACAGGCGGTCAAGAAACCTTTGGTATCTGTCCCCTTCAGTTGGACCATTTCCGCCGAAGGCCAAACAAAGTTTGGCGCGTGCTCAGGCCTTACGACGGCGGCGCATCAGCAGTGGCAAACCAATGCCCATCAACCCAAGCGCGATCGTCGAGGGCTCAGGAACAATCTCCAGGTCAAAGTTATCGATCCAAACACTGCCCCCTGTGGAGCCTCCATTAACGGCCAGCGGAAATACTTGCATGTAGGTTATCGGGAGGGTGGAAGGCGCGGTAAACACACCTGTATCCAACGGAATCCATGTGTTTAGAACGCTATTGGAGTCAAGATGGTTCGAGAATATGGCAACGCCAGGGCCTGACTCCACCGTGCCCAAATTCTGCGTAGTAGTGCCAGTGATATTGAAGAAAGTGGCTTGAATGCCAACAAAGCCGGAGGTCATCGTGTTCGTGACAAAACCGAAAGCCGTCAGGTCAAACTGCGTGCCAGCCGTGAAGGCCACGTTACTAATAGTTTCGAAGGCTCCGATGCCGAAACCTGCCGGCAGTCTGCAAGCCTTTGTAGGGGAGAGAACATGACCGGTCGAAGCAATATTTGCACCGTTGAAAGCGGTCCAACCGCCGGCGGATGCCGGCGTACCAAGGTCGAAACCCGGATCGGTTACCAGGTTGGCCGATGCGGATAAAGTGGACATGAGACAGACCATCGCTGAGGCACCACAAACCAGCAGAACACGCTTCATTGTGAACGTTTGCATAAACTCTTCCCTCGCCTTTCTACGTTTGATCCTAACTCGCCGCGTCGGTAAAGCTTTTGCTTCTCCGCTGCCCATCATACAAATCTGGACGGTTAATGCAAGCGTTTTCTCTTGAAGATTTCACTTTTTTTAGTACTCCTCCCGCCGCTGTCCCATCCCGACCACCACCTCGCAAGCGTTGATCGATATGACTCATAGACCGTATAACCTATGCAACAAGCTAAGAGGGAACCGGTTGGATATGTTTAACGTCGACTCTTGGAGGAGCAAATGTCATTCGACCAGTGGGGCACCCACTACTAATCTCCCCCGATCGCATTCCGAATCTTGGCTCCATCTGCCAAACGTCACCAAAGAAAGGGTTATCGCGAGACTGAAAATGCTGATCGCCAGCGATCGCCACAGGATTGAAGGTGAAAAACGCACGACAATCCGCCCCTGACCTGCTTCCGGAATTACGAGTCCTTGGAACGCGCCAAAGACCTCGATCAATTTTACCCGTTCATTATCAGTCACCCAGCCGGGGTAGAACGTTTGTGACACAAAAATGATGCCGGGGCGGCTCAGGTTGTAAGATACGGAATAGCTTTCTGATGTGATGCTCTCGAACCTAACCTCGTCAATACCGCCGGCCTCCGGGCTTTGTCGATCTCCCTGCGATAAGTCGACGGCTGGGAGTTCGCGCACGGCGGCGTCACTATGCCAATCTATCTCGTTGCGTTCCAGCGCTCCCCGTAAAGCGGTGATGGAATCGTAGTGGCGAACTCGCGCGAAGAACTTGGCGCGGGGGAAGGCGTTCGTGGTTGTGCCGAGCACATAGTGGCTTGGCGCATCCCGTATTGCGGCGAGCTTGATGTTTTGAATGGCGATTTTGGCGTCCTCGTTGGTGATGCTTTGAAATCCTGCAACCGTGTCCAAATAGAAGCTCGTGTACCCGTCGGGAGCCTCCAGAAAATCATGGAAATAGGGCAGGTTCTGAAACATGGCGACTTCCTCGTGGAGTCGGTTATCGCTGATCTGACCGAAACGCGATGGACCGGACTGCTCGCGGTCGTCCTTCAAGAGCGGAAGAAACAAGTTGGTTTCTGGAAAAAACCTGTCCGGGCTGGCCCCACCGCGCTGAAAATCTCCGTACGCATGGTGAAAATCGGCAACGGTGACGACCAGCAGGCTACCTAAACAGACCAGCCGCAGCCACGGCTGGTGAATGCGGACTGCTCCGACGACCGCGCACGCGCAGATGGCAGCCACCGCCAAAGCGGAAGAGGTTTCCTGACGTGCCCAATTCAGCCTGTCAAGACGGTGCAGTCCGGCGGGCAGATGCTCCCCACCGAAGAACAGCGCCAACGTAAGACAGGCACAGGCTGCGGCTGGAAAAAACGCCGGCCACCAGCACAATGTGCGGATGCGTTGTCTCAGAAGGTCTACCAAGTACGCGATAAGCATCGCTGTCGCAAATGTGGCCACCGAGGCCATTTTGGCGGGCACACGAAACAGGGACACGCCCGGAAGAGTGTAGTACAAGGTTTGAAACAGACCGCCGTAATGCCCCAGCATGAACCAAATTGCCACAACCCAGGTTACCAGGAAAAAACCGACCATCCGTCGATGTTCGATGTTTCGCCAGTTGAAGAGAATCAATAGCAGCGCCACCCAGAAGATTTGCCCGGCATAAGCGCCAAATTCCCAGTACAGCCAATAGCCCGTCGGGCCGTTTCCAAAACTGTTATGGATTACGTTCGGGCTGCGCGGATCAAAACCCCAGAACGCCACGGGTGAATTGGTGAATTGGGACTCTCCGAAAAAATTGGGCACGAGCAGCGTCAGGAGTTGATCGTACGGGAGCGACATGTCCGCCACGGTTTCAAATGACTGGCGCGGCCGTCCCGAGTGCAACCAGTTCTCCGCCGCAGGAACCACCATGATGGCGCTCAAACCGAGAACGAGGATAAATGTTCCAACCAATTTCGGCGCGTCCTTCCCCGCCACCTGCTGGATCGCTGGCTGCCAACCTCCGCCTTGGTCGCGGCGCAGGCAATAGCAGCGATACAACCAATAAGCGATGACCAGGTACCAGCAGTAAACGGTTGTCTGCTGATGTCCTGCCAACAACGACAGGGCCATGGCTCCGACGAGTGCCAGCCACGCACAGCGACCTTCGCCGGAAGTGAGACGATGCACACAGAGAAGTTGCAGAGGAAGCCACACGTACACCTGCATAATTACAAAACATGAAATCCGCAGTGAAGCGAAGCCGGAGAGACAGAAAACGAGCGCACCGGTTAATGCGGCAATCGGACTGAGCTTGACCCGCTTTAGGAAGGCGTACATGAACAGGCCGCCGAGCATGTAATGCAGGACCATGTATCGCTGATAAACCAGGAATGGCAACCGACCATCCCTTACGAAGGAAATTAAGAGCCATTGCGGTGGATAAAACACGGTCACTTGAGGATCAGAGTAAAAGGGTAGGCCGTCGCGAACGCCCGGAAACCAAAGGGGAAAACGACCGGCTTGGATCGATTTCGCAAAGTAATTAACACCGGGATAGTATTCCATCAAGGTGTCGTCCGATATGTACGATCGCCCGACCCAGAAGCCCCAATAAAAGAAGACGAGGGTCAACACCAGGGCTGCGATGGCAACCGCATCCGGATTCCATCGCCGGCCAGACCGGGTCTGGTTGTCAGGAGCCCTGAAATCTATCATCACAAATCCAGATTGCGATCTCCCAAGGAGTGACCTTCATGATACGGCGTTCCTTGCGTCGTTCGCATTCTTAACGAGCAGGTGTAGCAGAAGTCAACGAGATTACCGCTTGAATGACCCACCTTGTTCCGCCTCGCATTTCTTCGGTCCAATTTCGCAGTAACCCGCTTTGTCTGAGTCATATCCCAATGACCTCTTGACGGCCCCGTTTCGGCGCCTCTTTCAGGTAACGGATTCGAACTCGCCTTTCAACAGGTTGGCCGCGCCGAAAAGCCTTGCATTTCCTGCCTTGTATGGCAACATCGCTACGGTTGCGGTTTAACTCATCGTGTGAGGAGAAGTATATGAAAAAGCGTCTGCAGAAAATCATTCGCGGCGCCAGGAAGCAATCGGGTCAGAGTCTGGTCGAGTACGCGCTGATTCTGGCCTTGATCGCGGTCGTGGCGATCCTGGTTCTTCAAGGACTCGGCAACAAGGTTAACAACACGCTGTCGTCCGTCAACGCGAACCTGCCCTAAATCGACAGGGCGTGACACGCGTCGCAGCACCCCAGTCACTTCATCGGTACTCCATCAAGAGTTCCGCGGGCGAGTTGTTCCCCGCGTCGAATGACTGCTGAACTTTTCGCCTTTGTGTCCGGGGGAGCCTGTCATCACGCCGAGGGCAGGTCGTCGTGAGGCTGTCAGACCTTGCGCAGCCTAGTAATGCGCGACGATACGGTAGTATCGTTTGCCCTGACTCGTGGCTCCGCGATCCGTGTTCGAAAGGATACCACCGGTGCCGGGGACGCCGTTGGTCAAACTCCCAACCAAGTGCCGGCCATCAGGTCGTTGCGGTAATCCACTTCATACGTTGCGCTCGTCACCGTCGTGAAGCTGACCACCGCATTCGAGCCCGTCAATTTCAGGGACGTAATGGGCGTGGGCAGTTGATAGACTCCCTGATACAAGAGTGTGATCTCGCTTGACCGTGGTTCGCGTCATTCGCTGGTTAGGCATCGCTTGGGGAACGCCTGGCTAGACAGGCCCGGTAAACCCAGGCGATCAACACACCTTGAAGGGGAAGACGCGCCCATAACGCCCACGGTGGTATCTGCACTCCCGCCCAGCCATGCAGGGCCACTTGCACGTTTGCCGGAAACACTGCCACCAGCAGGGCAATCAGACCCCACCCCGCCAGCCGTCGCATTTTGGCGATAAGGATGGCCAGACCCCCGGCAATTTCCGCAATGCCGCTAATAATGATCAGCCCCGCATGCCATGGGAGATACGGCGGCATCATGGCGAGGTAAGGGTCGGGATTCAGAAAGTGATTCAGCCCGGCCACGACGAAGAATGCAGCCAGGATCCACAATGCGACAGTGCGAGACATGGCGCCTAGAATGCGATGCGATTTATCTGCAACACGATTCCCCCGTCCCCGATCAGGCCTGTAACCCGTATTAGACCCCTGAGGGAACCGCAAGCAAAGCACAAAAAGCGTCCCCACGTTGGACGATTTGCGAACCTTGCGGTTGAAACTTCCGAGGGTTCCCGCGCTGACGAAAGTTTCGTTCGCCTAACGCATGAGGTCAGGCCGCCGTCCCTAAACATCTGTCACTTTTGAGTTTAGAATTATGGCTAAGCCCAGCATCCAGATTTGGATTGCAACTGATTGCAGACTCTTAGGGGCTAGTTATCAATACACCGAGATTCTCAAAAAGTTTGTCTTGCAATCGTTTGCCAAAGCTGCCATGCTTGTTCCAGTGCTTTCGGGTCCTTGGTAAACGTTGAGATTGGCGTCTTTGCGTTTATGCGTCGCAGCTGAGGCCGTTGGCCATGATGCCGACAATACATTCCAAGGATCTCCCTACGATGAACCCCAGCCCGAGACGAAGACCCCCCATTCATTTGGCAGTGGCTGCCCTCTTGTTTATCATCGGCGCGAGTGTGGGCCGTGCTCAAGTGCAGCTTAACCTTCAGCCCGGCGTTCAGTTGAGCTGGCCCACGACTAATACGACGAATACCTATCACCTGCAATGGTCGCCCGGCTCCGGCGGCACCTGGACCGATCTCGTTGCAGCAGTGCCCGGCGATGGAACGACGCACACACTTTTTGATTTGGTTCCAAGCGGAACACGCCTCTATCAGGATTTGGAAATCGTTCCGGGTACACCACCATCTTCCGCGAGCCCTACCAACGGGGGATTCGAGAACGGAAACGGAGCCACCGCCAACAATTGGACTGTGGATACGGCAGCCGGCGGCCCCGTGTCTGGGGTTCGCACCAACGACAATCCGCACAGCGGCTCATTTAACTTCGAAGTCCACCTGGCCAGCACGGGTGCGGGTCCGGTGGTTCAGTTTAACCAAGCCGGAGTGCCGGTGACTGGGGGAACTACTTACCCGTTCACCTTCTACGCCAGTGTTCTGGCGGGCAGCGCGGGACAAAACACCGAGTGGCGAATTCTGTGGAATACCGGAGGAGACACAGGTTACCAAGCTTATACTCCCGGAGCCAACGCCTATGCCTTGATCAGCCGCTCCGTTACCGCCCCTGCCAGCGCGACGTCGGCGACCATCTTTTTCCACTTTGCGGGCGCGGCGACTCCGGGCGTGACGGCCACGATTGACATTGATGACGTCGTACTCGGGAGCGGCGGTTCCGGCCCCGGCACTCCCGCTGTAACCAACGTCCTGCAGGTGACCAGCCTGCCGGTTGCCAAAATCAGCTGGCAATCCACTTCTGGCGTTCAGTATTTTCCCGAATCAACCACCAATCTTACCGCGGGGACCTGGACCAATAACTATGGCATGACGGTGGGAGATGGCGGCACCATGTCAATTATGGCCGCAATGACGGGCAGGGCAGGGTTCTATCGTCTGCGAATTCCGCCGGTCACTGTCCTTCCGCCGACAAACTTGCACCAAGTTCCTTCGGGATCGACGAATGCCATTGCCGTTGCCTGGACCGCCAGTATTTCGCCCGGGGTGACCGGCTACCGCGTCCTTTACGGTGATACCACTGGAAGCACAACCAATTCGACGGACCTCGGGCTCGTGACCAGTACCGTCATCTCCGGCCTGACATCCGGTGAGACCTATTTCGTGTCGGTCATCGCGCTCTCTCCCAACGGCCAGAGCGATCCGGCTAATGCCACCATTACGGCCCAGCCGGATACGAGTATCGGTCTCATTCCGCTCTTCGACGCCTTTACGACACTGGAACCGGATTCAGTCTACGACACACCGACCATGCATGTCACCCGGATTGCTGATCGTCCACGCGGCCGGCACGCGCGGGAGAATGGGCCTTCGTTTAGCCTCTATGACACCTATCTGATTTTCTATTGGGAGCAGCGCATGACCACCATCGAGATTGACGATACCATTGGCAAGGGTGGGAACAGCATTCTGTTCCATATGTGGTCACTGAACGGACTGACCCCCCCACCGCAATCAGTGAACATTCGCTTCTTTTTCCAAGGGCAGACCACCGTGGCGCAATACGGTGACAATGAGTACTGCGTCGAAGCAGATTCAAGTTTGACCAACTGGACGTTTAACCTCACGCATAACGCTTCCGGCGGCGCCTTGCAGGTAGGTGATAAAATCGAGTTCGAGTTCAGCCCGTTCATGAACGTGGTCTCGAACGGCCAGAACAATTACTACGGCGGGGTAATCCTCTACATCGCCGGGCAGGGCATTGTCCCGTGGACCACGCACCTTGACCCCATTGACCTGAACCCGGCGAACGACGGGTCCATTGACGGCAACGGCGTCAGAGCGGCGATCGACTCGTATCCAATCCCCACGAACGGCTGGCTTGCCGGCACCAGCACGATGCCGTATCAGTACTCGGGCGAACCGACTCACCTTTTCAATCAGATGTCTCCGGGCGCGTCACCCCCCACCGGGCAGCCGTTTGTGCTCGGACGACGATTGCACCACACGGATTTTGGCGACGGCACGCATTCGGAGCCAGGGAATCCTGTGTATACCGAGCAGATTGGCAAGCTCGGGCCGAAGTTCACCAATCGCAGTTGCGTGTCGTGTCACGTACACAATGGCCGCGCACTTCCGCCTGCCATCGGCGCACCGATGCTGCAGTCCGTGGTTCATGTTGCCAGCGATGCGAGCGGAACGCCGGATCCAATCTTTGGTTCCGTGCTCCAGCCGCAGATCACCAGCGGGACACCTGAAGGCAGCGCGGTGATTTCCAGCTACACGATTACGACGAATACCTACGGTGACGGCACGCCCTATACGTTGCAACAGCCAAACTACACGTTCACCGGCCACACCCCGGCGTTTTACTCGGTGCGCCTCGCGCCGCAGCTTGTGGGCATGGGTCTGCTGGAAGCGATTAGCGAAAGCTCCATCGAAGCCCTGAGTGACCCGGGTGATTCCGACAGCGACGGCATTTCGGGCCGGGTCCGGACCGTGATCGATCCAGAGACTGGCGACTTGCGTCTCGGGCGCTTCACCTACCGGGGTGGACAGGCCAAGGTCAGCCACCAGATCGCGTCCGCCCTCAAAAACGACATGGGTGTCACGACCTCGGTTTTCCCGGTTCTTGACGGTGATACCAACAGCGGACCGGTCAAACTTTCCGACACCGATCTGACGAATTGGACGCGCTACGTGGTCGCCCTTGGCGTAAATGCCCGCCGCAGCCTGACGGATCCAGTGGCTCTGCAGGGTCAAGCGCTCTTCGGCAGCGCCAGTTGCTGGAAGTGCCATACGCCGACCTTTACGACGAGCCCATACCATCCCATGGCCGAATTTCGCAACCAGGTAATCCATCCGTACACCGATCTGCTGTTGCACGACATGGGTCCTGGCCTGGCCGACAATCTGGGCGAAGGGAACGCCACCGGCTCCGAATGGCGCACGTCGCCGCTCTGGAGCATCGGTCTCACGGCGTCGGTCAGCGGCGGCGAGGCGTATCTCCACGACGGCCGTGCCCGCAGCCTCGAAGAAGCCATCCTCTGGCACAGCGGTGAAGCCGAGGCGTCAAAGGAAGCTTTCCGCACCATGTCCGCGTCGGATCGCGCCGCCCTCATCGCGTTCTTGAAATCACTGTAAGGACCCACAGACTGACACGCGGCCAACCGAAGACGGATCGCCTGTTGAGCAGGCTTTGGATGGTAGCCACACGCCCTCGGCCGTCGCGTATCGCCCACGTGTATGGGCATGAGGGAAGCGTTACGCCCCGGACCCCTGGAAGCCCGCAGCGGCGACGGAATTCCCGCAACAGGTTGAAATTGGCTCCCCGCTTTGGACGGTTTGCGAACCTTGCGGGTCGAACTTCCGAGGGTTCCCGCGCAGGCTACACCTAAACTACGCTGGTTTGAGTGCGGAGCCTTGAAACCAAACGAGCGTCCAGCTTATGGCGTTATGTCGAACCGATAGAACCCTTGCGCCCCGACGGCTCCGCCGCAGTTCGTCACCGTCAGCAAGGCCCCGATGCTGTTGGTGATCGATACACCCGGCACATTGACCCAATTGGTGGGATTCATCGAACTGCTAAACTGCAACTGATACGTCTCGGCCGCTATGGACGGGATATTGAAAATGATATTCGTGCCCGACAATTGGATTCCGGTAATCTGGTTGATCGGATAGGGCGGGGACTTGAGCGGAACAGTCAGTCTGAACACCGTTCCGTAGTTGTTCGTCCCTCCTTCCGTGGTTGTCCCATAGAAACTGCCGTCGCTACCCTGCACCAACCCGGCATCTGGCAAACGTCCATCGTTGGGAGAGCCAACAAAGGAGTAAACGATCGTGTAGGTGCCGCTGGGACTGATCCGACACACGATGCCAGCGTTGTTCGTGCCGCCATTTTCGGTCGTCCCGTAGAAATTGCCATCGCTACCCTGCACCAGCGGGGCTTGCGGGTACCATCCATCGTTGGTAGAGCCGACAAAGGAGTAAAGATTCGTATAGCTGCTGCTGGGACTGATCTGAAACACGGTGCCGCATCCACCGGAGCACTTGGTACTTGCCCCGCCGTAATAGGTGGTCCCATAGAAATTGCCGTCGCTGCCTTGCACTAGACTTGCAAATGGGGATTGCCCATCGGTGGGGTAGCCGACAAAGGAGTAAAGAGTCGTGGAGGTGCCGCTGGGACTGACTCGAAACACGGTGCCAGCGTCGTTCGTCCCGCCAAATTCGGTCGTGCCGTAGAAATTACCATCGCTGCCCTGCACTAGCCCCCAAGGATTGCCTCCACTATTGGGGCCGCCGACAAAGGAGTGAAGATTCATGTAGCTGCCGCTGGGCTGATCCGAAACACGGTGCCGCATCCGGCACCGCAATTGGCACTCGCCCCGCCGTAATACGTCGTCCCGTAGAAATTGCCGTCGCGGCCCTGCACCATCTCGGCCCCTGGACCTTTCCCATCGTCGGCGACGCCGAAAAAAGAGTAAAGACTCGTGTAGGTGCCGCTAGGGCTGATCCGAAACACGGTGCCTTCGCCGTGCGACCCGTTCTGGAAGGTTGTCCCGTAGAAATTACCGTCGCGGCCCTGCACTAGCTTGGCAAATGGGTCTCGTCCATCGTTGGGATAGCCGACAAAGGAGTAAAGAGTCGTCTCCATCTGTGCTCCGGCATCGAACGCTTGACCCGCCAAAAGCAG
>JBGOTY010000089.1:0-10818 GCA_041476745.1 Verrucomicrobiia bacterium
CTACACCCCCGCGTCGCAAGCGGGAATACAATGGTGGGCGCTAAAGGACTTGAACCTTTGACCCCCTCGGTGTAAACGAGGTGCTCTAGCCAACTGAGCTAAGCGCCCGCAACCAAAAAGCATTACAGGCAAAACACCCCCTTGTCAACGCCGTGGTTTGGAGCCATCATCCCTTGGGCGTAGCTTGATGTGCTGGTAGTAGCGAACGGAGAGAGACCATGTATAAAAGTATTCTGTTGTGCACCGATGGTTCACCCGCCGCCGAGGTCGCGGGCGATTACGCAATCTGGTTCGCGAGGAAACTCGGCGCCTCCCTGCGTGCGCTGTATGTCACCGACATTCGTCTTCTCGAAGGTCCCTGGCTCGCTGATTTGTCAGGCGCGGTTGGCGCGCAGCCCTACTCGGCCTTGTTGCCGCAGCTTCAAAAAATCCAGGAAGAGAAAGCCGTTATGGTCCTGGCAGCCGCCAAGGAGCGCTGTGATAAGCGCGGCGTTACCTGCGAAACGACCCACGAAACCGGCACCTTGGTGCAAGCGATCCTCGAGCACGAGCGCCGGGCCGACCTCGTCGTCCTCGGGCAGCGTGGCGAACACGCGCAGTGGTCGGGCGAGATGCTCGGTTCCAGCGTTGAACGCGTGGTGCGCGCTTCGGTCAAGCCGTGCCTCGTCACGCCGGAGAAGTTTCACGAGATCAGCCATATGCTCATTGCTTACGACGGCAGCGATGAATCGAGCAAGGCCTTGCGCGCGGGTATTGCATTGGCCCCGACCCTCGGGGTGAAGGTGACGATCACGACGGTTGCGGCGCTGGGGGGCGAAGACGCTGCTTCCGTAGTTCTTGAGCAGGCAAAACAGCGGGCGCTGGCTGGTGGCGTCAAAGCCCACGGGGAGGTTCTACATGGCGATCCCGAAGAGGAAATCCTCCAGCTACGGGAAACCATCGGAGCCGACCTCGTCGTCATGGGCGCCTATGGCCACACGCGCATCCGCGAACTCATCCTCGGCTCGACCACCTCCCACGTCATCCGCAAGGCCAGTGTCCCTGTGCTGTTGATCCGGACAACCTGACGGGACACCGGCCTGTTGGAGATTCACAATCCACCGTGACGCGGCTATAATCCGCGTCGTGGCTTCTCACCTCGCGCGGAGAAAAGCTGTCGCGCCGCTGCTCCAGACGCGGCTGCGCGTCCGTGTCGGCAACGACATCGCGCTCGGGCCCGGCAAGGCGGATTTGTTGTCGGCTATCGCGGCGAGCGGCTCGCTCGCCGCCGCTGCCAAACACCTCGGCATGTCCTACATGCGGGCATGGACGTTGTTGCAGACCATGAATCACTGCTTTCGCTCGCCGCTGGTCGTCACCCTCCGCGGCGGGCGACAGGGCGGCAAGGCAGAACTCACCCGGGACGGCACGCGCGTGCTGGCATTATATCGCCGCATGGAGATCAAGGGGCTTCGGGCAATGCAGTCGGACTGGGGCCAATTGTCGAAGTATTTGCGATAATTCTTCGTGCGCGAATCCGTCCGTCGAGATCCACTGCGAAGTTTCCCCTTGCATCCTCCCTCGATATATTTGTAAAAATATAACGGTGACGATGGTTGATTCGGATCGGGAAGAAAGGGTCGCTGGGGCATGCGTGGATTCATTACGATCAAAGGCGCGTGGTTGTTCGTAGCTTGGCTGTGGCTGGCGGGAACGATGGGCGCTTCCGCCCAGGTAACCGCCACGAATGTTCCGGTGGCGGACTCTTTTGTGAGCTCGCTCACTGCCTCCGGCAATTACGGCGCGGCGGGCGCCTTGTCGGTTTCCGGGCCAATCGCTACGAATTCGGTGGGCCAGCAGGAAGGCCTGCTGGATACATTTCTGCAATTCAACCTGTCCGGCGTTGTCAGCGATTTCAACAGCAGTTTCGGCGCGGGACAATGGGCCATCAGCAGTGTGAAGCTGAATCTCACCGAGCAGGGCGCGCCGAATAACACCATGTTTAATCGCGGCGTGGGACAGTTCGAGGTGCGTTGGATTGCGAACGATTCGTGGTTGGAAGGCACGGGTATCCCCAACAACCCGACGACCAATGGCATCACCTACGCCAATGAACCATCCATCCTAAACTCCAATCTCGACGTCTCGCTGGGTATTTTTGTCAACGGCGGTTCGAACGGCCTGGTGAGGTTCTCGCTCGGAACGCCGTCGGTTTTCTTGGGCGACATTGCCGCGGGTGGGTTGGTCAGCCTCGACCTGACGGCGACATCGAACAGCACAGTCGGGTTTACCTTCAACTCGAAAGATTTTACAACTCCGAGCGCGCGGCCATTTTTCGAGGTCACAGCGGTGACGATCCCGGAGCCGGCGACCGTGGGGCTCGTCGCAGTGGCTGCTGTCTTTCTCGCGGCCCTGTTCCGTACTCGTGTGAAGAGCAACCATGTTGCGACGAACTAGGCGAGCGGCGTTCACCCTTGTCGAGTTGCTGGTGGTCATGGCGATCATCGGATTGCTGGCGGCCCTTGCAGTCAGCGCGCTGGGACAGGCTCGCGCCCGCGGGCAAAGTGCCCGTTGCGCCAGCAATCTTCGACAGTGGGGGCTCGCGTTGCAATTGTACATGGGCGACTACGACGAATGCATTCCGCGGCGCGGTCAGGGCGTCATGCCCCTGGCGCTCATCAATCGTCCGGAAGATTGGTTCAATTGCCTGCCGCGCTATTTCGGGTCGCAGTCTTACAGTAATTTGGTTGTGCAAGGCACGCCGCCACAGGCGGGCGATATCTCATCGATCTTTATCGATCCGAGCGCGAAAAACCCGGGGGGCACTTATTTTTTACCCTACTCAATGAATATGTATCTCTCGCCGTGGATTCGCCCGGAGCAACATCGGCTGCCGGAGATCCCCAAGCCCGAGCAACTCGCTTTCATGGCGGACGCCTCCGGCAAGTATTCGTCCACGGTTCCGTCTCAATTAGGTTACACCGTCCTGGCGCGGCACGCCGGGCGCGCCAACGTCGTGTTCGTGGATGGCCGGGTTGACTCTTTCTCTGGTGAATATCTCGGCGGTGGCGTTGGCGAGCCAACGCGACCCGACATCCGCTGGCAAACGCTCACCGCCGGCATTAACCAGGCCACCGTGCCATGAAATGGCGACCCTTTTCGATTCGTTTTGCCTTGGTTCTTGCCGCCGCGAACGGATGCGCGCCAGCTCCGCCCCCTGAAAAGCCCCCGGTTCGCGTCGCCGTCATTGGTGGCATGGTGATGACGGGGATGTGGCAGCAGTTAGCCAGGCAATTTGAAACCAACACGGGATATAAAGTGCGATTGGTCGCCGCCGGTCCCAAGCCGGGGCTGGTGGAGGCCTTCCACAAGGGGGAAGTGGACCTTTTGACAATGCACTCCAGCGATGAGGCCACGGACCTGGTCGCCGACGGTTATGCCGTGAACATGCGTCCGTGGGCGCGCAACGAACTGGTCATCGTTGGCCCGCCCGATGATCCGGCGCATGTCAAAGGGATGGCAGATGGCACGGCGGCGTTGCGACGGATCGCGGAGGCACACGCTGCCTACGTGGATTTCCATGATCCCGGCTCTCGTCAGGTCGCCGCCAAATTGTGGCACAACGCCGGCTTCGAACCGCAAGGCGATTGGGTGTTGAAGGATGAAAGCAAGATTCGGCAGGAAGTTGTTACCTTTGCTGAGAAACACCACGCCTATGTGATTGTGGGCCGCATCCCCGTCTTGAAGGGAAAAATCGAATCGGGGTCGATGCAGATTCTTGTCGAAGGCGACCCCGAGATGCGCCGCCCGTTCGTCGTGATGATCGCAAATGCCAGGCGGTTTCCAGGTGCCAACGTGGCGGGGGCGCAGATTCTGGCCGATTACCTGACCTCCGACAAGGGGCAGCAGTTCCTCAAAGACTTCGCCGCCAAGCAGCCCGACGGCGTTCCGTTATTTTATCCCATTATGGCAGAATGAGTCGATCTCTCCCCGTGTTATACTCACCACCCATGCATAAAGGCTGGATTCGCTTTGACCGCAACGAGCTTGCCGGCGCGTTCGGTGATATCGGGACCGACTTGCCGCTCATCATTGCGATGATTCTCGTAGCGGGGCTCGACGCCGCGAGCGCGCTCATTATGTTTGGCCTAATGCAGGTCTTCACCGGGTTGCGTTACGGGATTCCGATGCCAGTGCAGCCGCTAAAGGCCATGGCGGCACTGGTGATCGCGCAAAAACTGACTGGCGGCGTGCTCTTCGGCGGTGGACTGGCGATTGGCGTGATCATGCTCGTCCTGACGGTGACGGGTTTGATCGAATGGCTGGCGCGTGTCGTGCCGAAAACGGTGGTGCGGGGAATTCAGTTTGGCCTCGGCTTGCAACTCGCGATGCTTGCGGTGAAGGAGTACGTGACAGCAGACGGCGCGGCGGGGTACGCGCTGGCGGTTGCTGGGTTTGTAATCACGATTGTCTTGATGGGCAACCGCCGGTTACCCGCGGCGCTGTTCGTAATCGCGCTGGGCGTCGCCTATGCGTTCGCCTTCAAGGTCGATTTCGGCGTGGTGTGGCGGGGCGCAAGCTTTCACCTGCCGCAACTACGCATGGTGACGCGACAGGATTTGCTGACGGGCCTGGTTGTCCTGGCCGTACCGCAGATCCCGCTGTCGCTGGGGAATTCGATCCTGGCCACGCGGCAGGTGGCCGAGGATTTCTTTCCCGAACGGCCGCTGACGATCCGCCAGATCAGCTTTACCTACTCGATGATGAATTTGGTCAATCCTTGGTTTGGCGGCATCCCGACCTGTCACGGTTCGGGCGGGATGGCGGGACACTATACGTTCGGAGCGCGCACGGGCGGCTCGGTCATTATCTATGGATGCTTGTACCTGACACTGGGACTTTTTTTCAGCGGCTGCTTCGCGCAACTAATCCAGGTTTTCCCGAAACCAATTCTCGGCGTGATACTGGCGTTTGAAGGGCTCGCCATGCTGCTGCTGGTTCGGGACATCGCCAATTCGAAGACCGACCTGTTCATCGCGATGTTGGTGGGACTGATGGCGGCCGGCCTGGCATACGGTTACGCGATAGGATTGATTGTTGGGACCCCGCTGGTCTATCTATGGCGCAATCGGCAACAGGCCCTATGAAACCCGTGATCGCCATCACACCCGAAGCCATCACGCTACGGTCGCGGATGGATGGGCGTGGATCGTTTTGCGGCGTCTCGTACTCGGAGGCCATCGAACTGGCTGGCGGCGTGCCGCTCATCGTGCCGCTGACTCGCGACCACCGGGTGCTCGACCATTTTCTCGAGACCTGCGCCGGCTGGCTGTTGACCGGTGGCGGCGACGTGGCCGCGAAGTTCTACGCGCCACGGATGTCAACGACGCTGCGCAAGAAAATCTCGGGCGCGGACGAAGTCCGTGATGAGATGGAGATTTACGTATTGCGCAAGTTGCGGGAGCGCGATCGACCTGTGTTCGGAATCTGCCGGGGGATTCAGGTGATGAATGTGGCCTTCGGCGGGACGCTGCTGCCGCACCTCGATGGCCATCGCAATCCGCAACCGGATGCCCTTGCGCATAAGATCGAGTGGACAAAGCGGGGCAGGTTGAACCGGGCAATGGAGGGTTTCGACCGCGTGAATACGAGTCATCACCAGGCGGTGGACCGCGTCGCACCTGGTTTTGAGGTGGTCGCGCGCGCGCCCGATGGAATCGTTGAGGCGATGGAGAGGCCGGAAGCGCGGTTTTGTTGCGGCGTGCAATTTCATCCCGAACGGCTCGTGAAAAAGACGCCCCAGTTCCAGAAACTTTTCCGGGAGTTTGTAAAGGCGTGCCGCGGCCGCCGGTGATCGCCGCGGGCGAGATGCCTAGCTTTTCGCGGGGGCCGACGGTTCGACGGGCTCGGCTTCTTCGGCAGGCGATTGTTGTTGCCGCGGATGCGCCTTGCGTTTGTACTCGACGTGCTCGTCGCGCATCACCGCATTGGCCCAATCTTCAAAGAGCGCCTGACGATTGCGTTCGAGAAGCTGCATTGCCAACTGCACCTTGTTCTTCTCGAAATCCTCGGAATTCGGCGACGTACGCTGTTTGAGGTGGAAGAACAACCCGCCGTTCGCCGTAAGGATGAAGTCGCTCACGGCGTTCGTCGGCATGCCAAGCGCCAGGTCCTTGATCCGGTTGGCGAACGGGATATTGGTCGTTTCCTGCGCGATGCTAAATGGTTCCGGCGTCTTTGCCTTCAGGCCGACGGAGGCGCACACATCGCTGAAATTCTTGCCCGCGCCGACGGCTTCCTTGACTTTGGCAGCGAGTTCGCGACCCTGCTTGATCGCGGCGTCGCGGGCCCGCTGCTGTTTCAGGAGACCGACGACCTGTTCTTTGACCTGGTCGAAGGGCGGAACCTCACTCGGCTTGCTGGCGAGGTATTCCACCACGTAATAACCATCTTCCCCGCGCACGGGATCACTGAACGGCACCTCCGGGCTCAGTGAAAATGCCGCCTGGTTGAACTGCGGCCCGGCGTTGACGCCGGCAACCGCGCTGCGCAAACTAAAGAAGTCCGTCTCGTGTGGGGTGAGACCGAAGTCCGCCGCGATCTTCGCAAAATCCGGCCGGGCCGCCCCCGGCTCGTGCACGAGTTTGACCGAGAACCCGGTCGCGCGGTCACCGGCGAGCCGCTCGGCGCGGAGGTCGAGCAAATCCTTCTTCAGTTCGTCCTTCACGTCGGCCAGCGGCCTGGGTTTCTTCTGGTCGTCGAGGTACTTGCCCCTGTTGAGTTGGTAATACTCCCCAATCTCGTCGTCGCCGAGCGTGATGGATTTCCGGGCCTCGGAAATCGTGAAGTAGACCTCGCGAACCCTGACCGCGGCGGGCTTGCGGAACTTCTCTTTGTTCAGATCGTAGAACGCGCTGGCCTCGTCGTCTGTGACCGTGAAGCTTTCCTTGTGGTCGGCCCCATCGAACTCGACGTAGTCGATCGTCGTCTCCTCGTGCAGCGGTGTGTAGGCGAGCTTCAACTCGGCCGGTGTGACCTTCGCCGCGGTGGCAACCAGCGCGCGGAGCCGAGACAGCTCGATCTGCTCGCGGATTGTCTCCGCCAACTGCGCTTCACTGATGCCGAGATTGTTGAGGAAGTTCAGGTATCGCTGATAGCGGTCGGGGTCGAATTGTTTCTGCTCGTTCAGGAAGGCGGGCAGCATGCGAAGCTGCTGAAGCACCTCGTCGTCACCGGCGCTGATGCCGAATTCCCTGGCCTTGCGCAGCAAGATGAGACGCTGCACGGCGTCGATGTTGAGCTGGTCTTCAAATTCAAGAGAGCGGGGCGGCTGGCGGCCGCTGCTGAACACGATCTCGGTCATCACGACGTTCTTGGCGCTCTGAAAATCACCGAGGTTTACGGGCTTGCCGTTGATTGTCGGCAACTCCGAGCGCTGCTGCTTCAGCGAGGCCGATGGGCTGAACATCACTATGAAGCTCGGCACCAATAGCAACAGCACGCCTCCCAGAATCCAGGGGCCCCATCTCTGTAATCGTTCGCCGTGTGCTATGAACATATCAATGTCTCCCGTAAGGAGTGGCGAGAATACCCGCGCGCTCCACCATCGTCAAACGCCAAAATCATTGTTAGACTGAATGTACCATATATATGAGAATCGTCGCCGATCCAAATATCCCCTTCGTGCAGGAGGCGTTTGGCCCGCTGGGCGAGGTGCGGCTGGTGCCCGGGCGCGAAATCATGGCTACTGTGGTGCGCGATGCCGATGCGCTGCTCGTGCGGTCGGTCACGCCGATCAACGCCACGCTGCTGGACGGCAGTTCCGTGAGGTTTGTCGCCACGGCCACCATTGGCATCGACCACGTCGATCAAGAATACCTGTCGGCGAAGGGTATCGGCTTCGCCAGCGCCCAGGGCAGCAATGCGAATTCCGTGGCGGAATACGTGGTCGCGGCGATGCTGGAAATGGCCCCGCGGCAGAAATTCCGGCTGCGCGACCAAACGCTCGGGGTGATCGGCGTGGGCCACGTCGGCTCACGCGTTGTCCGCAATGCCCAGGCGCTCGGAATGCGCGTGTTGCAGAACGACCCGCCGCGCCAACGGATGGAGAAGGGATTGCACTTCGTGCCGTTGGAGCGCCTTGTGGCCGAGGCGGACATTATTACGTTGCATGTACCGCTTACCCGCGAGGGCGCGGATGCGACGTTTCATTTGTTCGATAAAGACAGGCTGGCCCTGATCGAGCATCGCAAGCCCATGCTCGTGAACAGCTCTCGCGGCGCGGCCGTAGACAACAAGGCGCTGCTGAAGGCCATCGATGGCGAACGGGTGGGCGCAGTCGTCCTCGACGTGTGGGAGAACGAGCCGAACATTTCGCCGGAGTTGCTCGATGTTGTCGATCTCGGCACGCCGCATATCGCGGGGTACAGTTTTGACGGGAAGGTGAACGGCACACAGATGATTTATCGCGCGCTGTGTTATTTTTTTGAGATTGAACCGGGTTGGCAGCCCACGCTGCCGGCGGCATCGGTTCCCCGCATCGAACTAACCGTTAGCAGCGGCGAAGACGATGAGGAGGTGCTGCGACGCATAGTGCGGCGTATCTATGACATGACCGCGGACGACGTTGCACTGCGGAAAAACATCCTGACCTTCGACAAGTTACGCGCCGAGTACCCGATCCGCCGTGAATTCTTCAACACGGAGATTGTCTTGCGGGGTGCGACCGAGATCCTGCGCGCGAAATTCGCCGCGCTCGGGTTCAAAATGGGTTGACGATATTCGGGCACGGTCGCCCTTCCAGCACCGCCAGCAAATTCTCCGCCGCCAGGACCGACATGCGGCGCCGTGTCTCCACGGTCGCGCTGCCGAGGTGCGGCAGCAACAGCGTGTTCGGCATCCGCAACAACTCCGGGCTGATCTGCGGTTCGTGTTCGTAAACATCCAACCCCGCGCCGGCGATCCAACCTTCGCGCAAGGCCCGCACCAGCGCGACTTCATCGTGCACGCCACCGCGGGCCAGGTTGATGAAGAACGCCGTCGGTTTCAGTTTCCGAAACTCCGCCTCGCCAAACAGATGTCGCGTGTCGGGCGTCAGGGGGACGTGGACACAAAGAAAATCGGACTCGCGCAGGACCTCGTCGAAAGTCACGCGCCTGCCGCCGAGCGCTTCCATCTCGGACTTCACAGCGCGCGCATAATACAGGAGGCGCATCGAAAAACCGGTGCCGCGTTTCGCCACCGCCACTCCGATACGGCCAGCCCCAACGATGCCGAGGGTCTTGCCTGTCACATCGACGCCCCGCAGTTGCGTCGGCGCCCAGCCCTGCCATTTACCAGAGCGGGTGAGGCGGTCACCTTCGACAACCCGGCGCGCAACCCCCAGAATCAACGCCCATGTGAGGTCGGCAACTGTGTCGGTGAGTACATCGGGCGTGTTGGTGACAAGGATGCGGCGGCGCGTGGCCTCCGCGAGATCGACGTTGTCGTAGCCGACCGCGATGCAGGAAACGACTTTGAGTTTTGGCGCCGCATCGAGCAATTCGGCGTCGATGCGGTCGCCGCCCGTAATGATGACGCCATCGCAGGGGCGCACTTGCGACAAGAGTTCGCCGCGCGGCAAGGGCGCTTCTTCGTCATGCCACCGGAGATCCGCGCCGTTCCGGCGAAGCAGATCGATTCCCTCGACCGGGATGCGGCGGGTGACAAGGACGTTCCAACCCATGCGGAGATTCTGACCATGAGGAGTGGGCTGGTCAAGCTGTGACACGATGGCGCGTGTGGGACAACAGAAGGCGACAGTGTGCCACCCACACTGTGACATGGCTCACATGATCCGCCGGCTGTCATTTGTCTAACAAGCTTCACCATAGCAACTTGCGCACAAACAAACTTTCGTGGCATTACCTTTGCTAAGTGGTGTAGCGGGTTTTTACTGCTCGGAGAGGAGCACACACTACAATGGCAAAAGTTTTAGGAATCGATTTAGGAACAACCAACTCTTGTATGGCGGTCATGGAGGGCGGAGAGCCCGTCGTCATCCCCAATGCGGAAGGCGGACGCACGACGCCGTCGATCGTGGGGTTCACAAAATCCGGTGAGCGGCTCGTCGGTCAGGCCGCCAAACGGCAAGGTGTCGTCAATCCGACCAACACGGTCTACTCGATCAAGCGCTTCATGGGCCGCAAGTACGAGGAAGTCGAACTGGAACGCAAGCGCGTCCCCTATCAAGTCGTCCGCGCCTCCAACGGCGACGCCGGCGTCAAGGTCGTGGTCGGCGGCGAGGAGAAGGTTTTTACGCCGCCCGAGATTTCCGCAATGATTCTGGCCAAGATGAAGGCCGATGCCGAAGCCTACCTCGGCGAGAAAATCACGCAAGCGGTCGTGACGGTCCCCGCGTATTTCAATGACGCCCAGCGCCAGGCGACCAAGGACGCGGGCAAGATTGCCGGGCTGGAAGTCCTCCGCATCATCAACGAGCCCACCGCCGCCTCGCTCGCGTACGGCCTCGACAAGAAAAAGGACGAGCATATTGCCGTGTACGACCTCGGTGGCGGCACGTTCGACATTTCGCTGTTGAACATCGGCGACGGCGTGTTTGAAGTGCTCGCCACCAACGGCGACACGCACCTCGGTGGTGACGATTTCGACGAGCGGATCATGAATTGGATCATCGACGATTTTAAGAGGGATGCGGGGATTGATCTGAAGAAGCAGGCCGACGCGCTCCAGCGCATCAAGGAGGAAAGCGAAAAGGCCAAGATCGCGCTCTCCAGCGCGATGGAGTACGAAATCAATCTGCCGTTCATCACCGCCGACGCCAGCGGGCCGAAACACATC
>JBGOTY010000090.1:0-10644 GCA_041476745.1 Verrucomicrobiia bacterium
ATGTTCGAACCGCCTTTGGGGGCTTCGAGCAACGGTTTGGGGCCGCCGATACCCACGAATGCCGGCGTGGAATCCGCGAGCACAATTTGCGTCGCGTAGGGATGAAGCCCCAAGAGTACGGTGTCGGGCTTGAGCGCGATTGTGTCGGTCACGCGATAACGGCCCGACGGCAAATAAATCGTGCGGTGTTTGGCGATGGCTTCCTTGAAAGCGGCTGTGTCATCTGTGCGGCCGTCGCCTTTGGCGCCGAGAGCCCGGATGTTGACCCACGTGTCGGCGGGCGGCAGGGTGGGGATGTCTGATTGGACCGGTGGTGGTAGCGACGGTAAGACGGCGGTGTCGAAAGTAGTTTTGATTTTCGGCGTGTCGCCAAGATCAGCGATATGCAAGCCGTGCGTGAACACCTTTACCTGATATGTGGGGCCGGCACCCGCAACTGTCTTTCCGCTCTCACGGAAGCTGGCAAGGACCGGCACCCGCGAGCAGACGACGTTCTCGAGGTTGATCTCGGTCCGTGCGTTGTTCTCATCGCTGATGATCAACGCGGGACCGGCGACATCCTCCAGGCACGAGTCCTTCATCCAGAGTTCCTCGGCGCGGTTTTCGCGGATGGCGATGGCGGTGTTTACGCCCCTGAACTGGTTGCGAATGATCGTGAGACCCCCCTCTTCGGTTTCAATGGCCGCCTGGCGCTGGCCTTCAAATGAGGAGTCGATCAGCAGGAACGGCCAGCTGGGCGAAGGTTTGTGCATCGTGATGCCGAACTCGCCTCCAAAAAAATGCAAGTCCTCCGCTTCGTTGCCCACCTCCTCGATGCCCGCCCGGGCCGAGCCGATGCGAAAGTCGATGTGTGCCAGGTAGGAGTGCTGGGCCACGTGAAAGCGGACACCCACAGCGGCCGGGTTGCCATCCCGAATCTCAATATCGATGTTGCTCATCCCGGTGTAGAACGTGCCGGGGTTGGCGTCACGGATCGGCTGGCCCTCTTTCGGGCGGTCACTGACGAAGTGCACCAGGTATTTGCCGTCACCCTCTTGAAAGCCGGGGGTATTTATACCAAGGATAAAAACGGGTCGGTGGCTCCCGTACCCGATCAAGCGGATGCCATTCCACACGTAAACGGTCTTGCCAAGGCGATACTGTCCTTCGGGAATGAAAACGATGCCCTGGTGCGCGGTTTCCTGGAGGTGGTTGATGGCCCGCTGCAACGCGTCGGCATCGTCCGCGACACCATCGGCCTGGACCGGAAAATCGTGTCGTGTGAGGTAAACAGCTTTGGGATCGTCCAGCCGGACCGGGTAGTAGGAGGCTGCATGCACGGGCATCGTTACCAAGAGTGCGGCGAGAATCAGCGCAGCATGTTTCCGATTCATGATGGGGAGGTTTACGCCGGCCAGATTTTGCGGCCGTCTCCCGGTGGGGTGATGAGATCGATTTGTTGACGCTCTGCTGGCGTGAGCGGAGGCAGAAGACCCGCCCGCACATTCTCGCGCGCCTGCTTGGGCGAACGCGCGCCAGGGATGACGGTCGATATGGCAGGGTGGTCGATGACGAAACGCAGCGCAAGTTGGGACAACGTGCGACCGTTGGTGAGCACGCTCAGGCGCGCAACCTTGTCGAGGTCTTCGAGAAAGGTGCGGCGCTCACCAGGATTCTCGTGCCAGTTGCGACGAAAGTCACCCTCGGGGAATCGCGTCTCGGAGGTAAATTTGCCGGCAAGAATGCCCATTGCCAGGCCGCCGCGAACAATCACTCCGATGTTATTCGCCTGACAATACGGGAAGATCTCGCTCTCTGACGTTCGATTGAGGAGGCTGTAGTCGATCTGCAACGTCGCGCAGTGGCCATTGCGGTTGAAATCCTTGATGAAGGAGAAATCGCTCGAGCTCAGGCCGTAGGCGCGCACTTTCCCGCCACGTTGCAGCTGCTGGAAGCCCTCGATAAAGACGTCCGTGTTCGGCTCGCGATAGAAGATATGGTTCTGGATCAGGTCGATATGGTCCGTCTGCAACCGCCGCAGGCTCTCCTCGACCCCCGCGACCAGTTTGTCCACGCTATCGTACTGCGAGCGGTTGTTTTTGCCGTCGTAGCCGATCCAGCCAATCTTGGTTGCCACCACAAATTGTTCCCGCCGCCCCCGCATGGCTTTGCCAAGCAATTCCTCGCTGTGGCCGTTGCCGTAGACATCGGCGGTATCGAAAAAGCTGATACCGGCGTCAAGCGAAGCATCAATGGCGCCGAGCGCCTGCTGGTCATCCACCGGTCCCCACCCTCCGCCGACCGCCCACAAGCCGGTCCCGATGACCGAGATTTCGATTCCAGACTTCCCCAAGCGACGGGTGGCGAGTGATTTAACCATGGATTCGATTCTTCCTCGTCTTGATCTGGACTTGGATCAAACGTTGGACGTTAGATTCCGGTAGGAATCGTGCAGAACGTCTTTGGGCACAAACAATGCCCACGATTTGCGTGGACATACACCATTTATTCGCCAACAGGCCAGTGTTGGGAGGGGCAACCTCGCGGCTAGCCCCCCCCAGACAGAAGCTTGAATTACGACTTGCGCTTGCGTCCGAACGCAACGGCGCCAAACAATCCAAGACCGACGAGTGTTACCGTCGTCGGCTCCGGAACGGTCGGAATGTTGAGGAACACATTGTCGACGTGCATTTGCTCCTCACTACCAGCAGCGGCTCCCGTGGACGCGTCGAACTCGATCGTCAGATGATCCGTGAGCGGCAGGGTCGTGAATGAACCAGTGATGGTCGTCCACGAGCTGCTGGACGGGAAATAAGGTCCAAGCAGCCCCGTGGGCTGGCCGATGACCCCGCCACCAGAGTTCTGGTCGAATATATGGACGAATTCAACTCCGCCGTTGGCGCTAATGCCACCCTTCAGGTCAAACGAATAGCTGACCAATACTCCGGCGCCGACACTGGCAGCCGGCGTCGTCTGCTGTAATGCCATATTGCTCGCTGGTGCAACATTGCTTTGGAAAGCATTATTTGTCCCAGGCGCCGATGGGCCATTGTCGCCAGACAGCACCGTGGCGCTGGCTCCAAGGGTCAACCAACTGGTAAAGTCCCCGGTTTCGAAGCCGGGGTTCGCAATGAGGTTTACCGCCGAAACCTGGCCCGCGGTAAACAAGAACGCCACCGCACATACTGAACCACCAATGAATTTACTGATCCCATTCATTATTACCACCCTCACCTTTCGCCTCTTTTGTTTTTCCGTATACCGCCAGCAGCTCGCAACCGCTGACAAGTTTTCTGTTACAAACACCTTATCCATAACAAGATACTTCTTCGACTTCTTAAGCTTTTTGGCCTCCTTTCGAGATGATAGTTGACCAGCAGGAGACAGACAAAATCGTTTTTTTGGCAAGACAAATAGCTTCCATACACTTCATCCCGCTGCTGGTTTAGCTGCTAAACTCGCTTGACTGCAAATGATTGCAGGGCGGTGGGTTGTTGTCAACCATATTCGCTTGCTCTTTGCTGGGAAAACACGCTTGACGCGCTGCTCGTGGCATAGGATGAAAGAGGCTCGCAAGAGCGAGTTTTATGAAATCTGTTCGCTTGGGAATCATCGGCCTCGGCAACATGGGCATGGGACATGCCGACAACATCATGTCCGGCAAGGTCAGCCGCTGTGAGATCACCGCCGTTTGCGATCCGGCCCCGGAAAAGGTCGCGCGCTTCCCGCACGCCAAAGGCTTCACTCGCAGTGAGGGACTGATTCGTTCGAACGCCGTCGATGCCGTGCTCATCGCCACGCCGCACTTCGATCACACCGTCAGCGGCATCGACGCGCTGCAGGCCGGTCTGCACGTGCTCGTGGAAAAACCGATTTCCGTCCATAAAGCCGACGGGGAACGACTCATCGCCGCGCGGAAGGACCCGAAACTTGTTTTCGCCGTCATGTTCCAGCAGCGGACCGACCCATGCTACAAAAAAGTGCGCGAACTCATCCAGGGTGGGGAACTTGGCCGGATACGCCGGATGAACTGGATCATCACGAACTGGTTTCGCCCCGAGGCGTACTACAAGCTGGGCAGTTGGCGCGCCACGTGGGCCGGCGAAGGCGGCGGCGTGCTGCTCAACCAGTGCCCGCACAACCTCGATCTGTTCCAGTGGTTCTTCGGGATGCCGCGACGCGTGCGGGGGTTCTGCGGACTCGGTCGCTACCACGACATCGAGGTGGAGGACGACGTGACCGCGTACTTCGAATACGCCGACGGCGCAACCGCCGTGTTTATTACGTCCACGGGCGAGGCACCCGGTACGAACCGCTTGGAAGTCGCTGCCGAGAACGGCCGACTGGTGCTCGAGAACGACGCCCTCAGCTTCACCAGGAACGAAACGCCGATGAACGAATTCAGCCGCACTGCGACCAGGCCCTTCGCCGCTCCGACGACGAAGGAGTTCAAGTTTGCCTTCCCCAGCCACGGCGGCCAACATGTCGTGATGCTGCAGAATTTCGTCGACGCCATCCTTGACGGCCAGACGCTTGTCGCGCCCGCCCCCGAGGGAATTCATTCAGTCGAACTGGCCAACGCAATCGTGTTTTCCGCGGCGCACAACCAGACCGTCGAACTGCCTCTGGATGCCGCCGCTTACGAAAAGTTTTTACAAGGCAAGATCGACACCTCACGGTTCAAGCGGGGAGCCAAACGCTCCCCCGGCGTGATTACCGACGATCTTGCTTCGTCCTACAAACGATGAAGATTCACCAAATTGCTGCTCAATTGTACACGGTTCGGGATTTCGCCAAGACACCAGCTGAAATCGCGAAGACGTTGAAAAAGGTTCGCGCGATCGGCTACGAAGCCGTGCAAATCAGCGGGCTTGGCCCGATTGGGGAAAGCGAACTGGTTGCCATGTTGAAAGGTGAAGGCCTGACCTGCTGCGCGACGCACGAGGATGGGAACATGATCCTGAACGAACCGCAACGTGTCGTCGAGCGGCTTCAGAAACTCGGTTGCCTCATCACCGCCTACGCCTGGCCGGCCGGCATAAAGTTCGATACGCTGGCCGACGTGAAAGCGTTTGCAGCCCGGCTCAACGCCGCGGGCAAAGTGCTGCATGCGGCGGGACAGGTGCTGTGCTACCACAACCATCACATCGAGTTTCGGCGGTTGGGCGGAAAGCCCGTGTTGGAAATCCTCTTCGAGGAGACCGACCCGCGCTATCTGCAGGGCGAACCTGACACGTACTGGGTGCAGCATGGCGGAGGCGATCCTGTCGCGTGGTGCAACCGGCTCAAGGACCGACTGCCGATTCTGCACATGAAAGATTACACCGTGAATACCGACAACCACGCGACCTTCGCGGAAATCGGCAACGGCAATCTCGATTGGCCGCGGATTATTGCCACCGCGGAAGCCGCTGGCTGCGAGTGGTATTGCATCGAGCAGGACACCTGTCCCGGCGATCCGTTCGACTCGTTGAAGCAAAGCTTCGTCTACACCAAAAAGAATCTATGCTCGGCCTAGCCGCCTTCGCAGATGAGATCTCGCCGGACCTGAACGTGCAGATTGCCGAGTGCAAGAGACAGGGTGTCACGCATGTTGAATTGCGCGGCGTGGCCGGCAAGAACGTGCTCGATTTTGACAAATCGATGCGCGCGGAAATCAAGCAGAAGCTTGCGGACAACGGCCTGGGCGTGATCGGCATCGGTTCGCCCATTGGAAAGGTCAAGCTGAGCGAGCCATTCGGGCCGCATTTTGAGCGCTTCAAACTCGCCGTGGAGTTGGCGGAATTCTTCGATGCTCCGTTCGTTCGCATTTTCAGCTATTACGAAGCCTTCCCGAACGGACGTGCGGAAGTCCTGCGTCGCCTGCAAGAAAAGATCGACTATGTCCAGTCCTATCGTCCGGTGCTCGTTCACGAAAACGAAAGGCACATCTACGGCGAGCTTGGCGCGTCGTGCCTCGACCTGCATCAGAACCTCGACTCGCCCAAGTTCCGCGCCGCCTTCGATTTCGCCAACTTCGTCCAGGCCGGTGAGGACCCGCTCGACAACTGGCCGCTCCTGAAACCGTACACGGCGCACATCCATATCAAGGACGCCCTCCACGGCAGCGGCAAGGTCGTGCCGGCGGGCGAGGGGGATGGACACATCGCCGAGATCCTCAAGGATGCCTACGCTAGCGGTTACAACGAATTTCTGAGCTTTGAACCACACTTGACCGTCGCGGGACAATCCTCGGGATTCACCGGACTCGAGCTTTTCGGGGTGGCCGTAACCGCGTTGCGCAAACTGGCGCGGGACAACAGCATCCCGCTGGCATCGTAACCGCGACCGCGCCGCTCGCTCAACTCTGGCTGAGCCGCTTCTTCGGTTCCGTGAAGAGCAGTTGGTGGGCTTCACGGAGAATCTCCGGTATGCGCGCGGCGAACGGACTCTGCCTGATGGCGGCCGACAGTTTTCGTTCGTCGCCGATCTTGTTGGCCATTTCGCCGGGAAACCAGTGGCCGCCGTTGCCGCTGAGCAAATTGTAGCGCATTCTTCCCCACTCCACGAGATCGAGGGACTTCGCATACGTCCATAGCCGCAGAATCTCGATGAGATTCACCTTGTTGGGCGTTTCGGTGAACTCCGGCAAGCCTTCGTTCCACCGCGCGCACCAATCGGCGCCCAGCACCCGCTCCATTTCCGCGCGCAGTCGGCGTTCCATTGGCGCGATCGTTTCCGCCTCGCGACCGTAGAACTCCAACGCAGCAATATGCTCATCGAAGTCAGTGGGGCGCGCGGCGCCGCAACTGAGCGTGTGGACTTCGGATCGCGCGAGGCAATAGAGGTCGTTGAATTGCATCGGCGACAGTGGCGCGCACAACTCCGCCATCTTGGCCGGCCGGTTCTGCAGCATGCCACCCTTGTCGTTCGGGCTGATGATGAAGACGCCCATATCACGCTTCGTCGCCGCCTCCACCGACGACCAGTTGAGCGGATTGACGAAGTACCAGTGCAGGTTGACGTAATCGAATTCGCCCGATTCAATGGCGCTGGTAATCACGCGCGGCACGGCGTGCGTGGAGAAGCCAATGAAGCGGACGCGGCCTTCTTTCTGAAGCTGGCGGGCGACCTCAAGACAACCACCACGACGCATGGCAAAATCGAGCACCTGTTCATTGTTGATACCGTGGAGGCCCAGCAGATCGACGTAGTCGAGTTGCAAGTTGCCCATCGACTTGTTAAACGTCTCGAGAAACTCTTTGGAATCGGCGCACGGGCTGACCTTGGTTTGGATAATCATCCGCTCGCGCGGCAGCCGCGGAAGGATTTTGCCGAGTTGCAATTCGGACGTGCCGTAGCCGCGCGCGGTTTCAATGTGGTTGATGCCCAGTTCGAGCGACCGGTGGATGGTGGCTTCGAGGTTGGCCTGGCCTTCGGCAGTGATGCCGCCGGCCTCTTCATCCTTCCACGAATGTTGGTAGCGCATTCCTCCGCAGGAGATGACGGGCATCGAGAGGTTCGTACGGCCAAAACGGCGAAATCTCATCGGCGTGTTCATTTCATTCCGTGGGCTTGTCTTCACCGCCGCGACCGGCCGCGACTTCCTGCTGAAATTTCTTGCGCCGGTAAAACGCCTTGAGCCGTCCCGCGAAATACGGGCCGAAAAAAAGCAGGTAGTTGGCGTACATGGTCAACAGATACAAACGGCTCAACCACGAGCCGACAATCAGGGCAAAAACGATATAGGCGACCGACAACCACGCCAGCCATTTCATCTTCACCGGTAGTACGAAAAACAACAGGATTTGGTATTCCGGCGCGAGGGTGGCGGCAGCCAGAAAGAGCGTCGATCCCAGTTTCGTGGTGCTGTAGATCGGCCACTGGAAGGCGAACGAAAAAGCGATGGTGAGCAACACCGCCACCAGCACATACAGTGTGGTGCGGAACTCGCCCCACTCCT
The DNA here is from genome assembly GCA_041476745.1 of Verrucomicrobiia bacterium. GTDB lineage: Bacteria > Verrucomicrobiota > Verrucomicrobiia > Palsa-1439 > Palsa-1439 > Palsa-1439. Next base: position 7,922 of record JBGOTY010000090.1, read on the forward strand.
CTTCGATGCCATTGACGATGAAGTATAGGAAGTAGAGCACAAACACCATCCATATGGGACTGAGCGGCGGCGGCACCGCGAGAAAGGTGACAAGCCGCCAAACCTCGCCTTTCAGCACCAGCGACGGATCAAGAACGAGAAGAAATATAGTGCTCGGGTTGGCCAACAGCAGCAGAAAACCGCACGCCTGCGCCCCGATAAGGTATAGAGCAAGGTTTGGAATGCCGAAACCTGGCATAAGGCGATCAAGTCGGTCGATCCACTTCGGCGTTTGGCCGTAAAGCATGGCCGCAGTTTACCTGCCGAGGCGGGCTTGTCACGACTGGAAATTACGGCAGGTAGAGCTCCTCTGCCGACACTCGGTTGGCTCCGACCCTATTGCCGGGCGCGCGCGTGCCGCCGGCGAGCAGCGCAGAGGGTGGTGATGCCGCTCAACCACAGCAGAACGACACTCGGCTCGGGTATGACCGCAAGCTGGTGTATTCCGTTGAGGGAGTTATCGAAGTTGGGATTGCCCTCGAGTTGGATGTTGGCCATGTTCCAACTGTTGGAGTTGATGAAATAGAGCTGCACGTTGCTCCCGATCAGCAGCAACGAATTCGACCCGAGGTACAGGTTATCCACATAGAGTGCGGCCTCGAGCCCGTCGTTCGTGCCGGGCCCGCCGGCGCTGAACGCGTCGGTCACACGCACGGTGGTGAAGTTCGAGATTTCCAGCGTGCCGAGCGCAAAATTGTTGCTGTACTGGGGGAGTGCCAAGGGATCGGGGTTGAAGTTGAGCATTTGGATCTGGTTCGTGGCCATCAGCGCGGCCGGCCCGAAGTCGTGGCCTGCGGCGGCAAATACCTGCGTGAGACCCAATGTATTGGCGAACACGAAATCGCCAGCCAAGGTGTTGTATTGGGACTTGTTGGTGCTCACGTTGATGAAATTGCTCGCCGTCGTCGCGTTGTTGGTGAAGATGTACACGTCGCCAGCGCTGGACTGGATGAACCCACTGCTGGTGACCGTGTACGTGTTCTGGAAAACATTGATCGTCGGATCCGTGACCCACGCACCGCTGTTGACGACCGCGCCTGAGAACGTGCCCGCGCTATGGATCATGTTCAACGTGCCGGCATTGGTGAATGTGCCGTTGACGACGAGGTTGCCCGTGTTGGCAGCGACCACGCCGCCGACGAGGTTGACCAGGGAATTGTTCAACGTGAGCACCTGGCTGGGATTGTTCGCCAGGATTTGGCCGCTGTTATAGACGTTGGGATTGATGGTGCCGAAGCCGCTGATGACCTTGGATGCGTTGTTGCTGATGTCGCCGCCGATGACCGTACCGCCCGAGAGAATGACCTGGCCGTTGTTGAGCCACGGCGTGATGCCGTTGGCCTGCAACGTGCCACCCGCACTGGCTTCCAGCGTACCGGTCGACTGATTGCCCGTCAACGTCTGGATATACAACAAGCCGTTCGTGGCCCGAACGTAGCCGGGGTTGGACAACGCGGCGGTCACGGTGCCGTCACCCGAAATCGTTCCATAATTGTTGACGCCAGGACCGCCATTGATCAGGCCGCCATCCATCGTCGTCAAAGCCGTGAGGTTGATCTGCCCACCGTTGACCGTCACCGTCTTGGCGTTGCTGATGACCATGTTCGCGGCAATGGTGCCGTTGCCCGACACGGTGCCGTCCACTGTAAATGTTCCGCCCGTGAGCGCGCCACCACTGATGATGACCGTGCCCGCGCTTCCATTGCTCCAAGCGGAGGCTACATTGAGTGTGCCGAGGATATTGACAGTGCCGTTTTGGAAGGGGATGGCCGTCAATGTCAATGTGCCTCCGCCGGAAGCAGTGACTGTCGCGCCGCTATTATTGATGAGGGTGGAACCGATCGTGCCCGAACCGCTGATGCTGGCAACATTGGTGAGTGTCGCGCCGACCACAGTGCCGCCCAAGACATTCACCAAACCGTTGTTCTGCCAGGCTTGCGCCATATTGAACGTGGCGGCGTTCGCGATGGTGATGGTACCGGACTGGGACAGGGTGTTGACCAGGCTCAACGTGCCGTTGGTCGCGAGGATCGTGCCCAGGTTTGCCACCGCGTTGGAAACCGTGCCGAAACCGCGGAGCAGCGCCGAGGCGGTGTTCGTCATCGCGCCGCCGCTGATGAACCCGCCATTGATGAGCACCGATCCGTTATTCGACCAAATCGGCGTCACATCCAGTCGGCTGTTCGCGGCAATGTCCACCGTGCCGTTCTGCGTCGGCGCCACGAGCAGGCGCAGCGTGCCGTTGGTGACGTTGACACGGCCGTTGGAGTTGTTGATGAGCGCGCCGGTCGCGATCGTCGTGGTATTGTTGAGCGCGAGGGTGCCGGAGTTGACAAAGTTGTTGCTGATCGCACCCTGCATCACGAACGTGCCGGTGTTGGTGATCACGCCGTTGAAGAACGTATTGGCCGTGACGGCGACGGTGGCCGCATTGCTCAGGCCGCCGTTGAATGTCGCGCCGGCGACAGCGTCCGTAAGCGCTCCCGTCCCGCTAACAACCATCAGGTTGTTGAAGTAACTTTGCCCGTTGAGGTTGAAACTGCCCCCGCTGACCGTGGCGATACCGGTGATGGTGGCGTTGTTGTTGAGGGTCACCACGCCCGCGCCGGAGTTGACAAAGTTGTTGCTGATCGCGCCCTCGAAGAAGAATGCGCCGGTGTTGGTTACCGCGCCATTGAAGAATG
>JBGOTY010000091.1:0-10589 GCA_041476745.1 Verrucomicrobiia bacterium
CCTGTGAGGCGCGTTCCCAGCCAATATCCCTGCCTAGCTTCTCGCTTTCGATCCACTTGTATTTTTTAATTTCCTCGTGCTGGGATCGAAACACATCAGCGAGAGGATCCTTTTTTCGATGTCGTAATGTCATTCTATTCCCCTCCTTGTGAGGGAACAACTTGCGGTGACAATAGCCCAAAACCGTCCGAAGTCAACCGGTTGCCTGTGACAAGTTGTCGACGGCCCAGTTAGTTGCCGCCGAACCACTTGCGGCCAGGGCATTTCAACTTGCCCGCTTCCATAGTTGTCCCGTATTGTTTGCGCCATGACGCAACAGGGTCACCTTGAAAAGGTGCTTCGGCATGCCGAGAAGCGGCTTGTCCTGAAATCGGGTGCGCGTCCCGCCGAAATCCTCAATGTCTACAAGAAGTTCCTCAAGGTCGAGGAGCACCGCTTGCGCTTGTTGCACCATGCGGGCGGAGGGGGGCGCGAGATCGCGCAGGGCCGGGCGCAAGTGATGGACGTGGTCCTCCGCCACGTGTTCAAGGCCGCGGATGAGAACTACCGTCAAACTCGCGCTGGCGATGTCGTGACTGTCTCGCTCGTGGCGATTGGCGGCTATGGGCGCGGCGAGCTCAGCCCGTATTCCGATATCGACATCATGTTCTTGCACAACTCGTCGAGCCGCGCCACTTCCCTCCATCCATACCTGAAGGAAATGGTCGAGCAAGTCCTCTACATGCTGTGGGACGTCGGCCTCAAGGTCGGCCACTCCACCCGTTCGATCGGCGAAGCCGCCGCGCAGGCCAACAAGGACATGCAATCCAAGACCTCGATGATCGAATCCCGACTGCTCGCCGGCGATGAAAAGATTTACGAGTCGTTTCGCCAGACGGTCGTCAAGGAGTGCGTCAAGGGGCATGAGGACGAATACATTGCGGCGCGCATGGAGGACCAGAAGGTTCGCCACGAGAAATTTGGCGACTCGGTCTACTTGCAGGAGCCGAACGTGAAAGGCGGCTGCGGCGGCCTGCGCGACTTCCAAAACCTGATCTGGATGGCGTTTTTCAAGTACGGTTGCCGGAAACTTTCGGAATTGCGACAACGCGGCTTTCTCGAGGCCACCGAGCAGCGCCAGCTCGACGCCGCCTACGACTTCATCCTGCGCGTGCGCAATTCGATGCACTACATGACCAATCGGGCCTGCGACGTCATTGGCCTGGGGTTACAGCCGCAGATTGCCACGGAGTTTGGCTATCGCCAGCACGACCTGCTGCGGCGGACCGAGGCATTCATGCGCGACTATTACATGCACTCGCGCAACATCTTTCTGCTCACCAACGCGCTGGCCGACCGCCTGGCCCTCAAGCCGTCGAAACCATCGCGGTTGGGCACGCTGCTCGGTCGCCGCTCGCACAAGGAAGAAGCGATTGACGGCTTCCTGATTCGCGACGGCCTGATCTCCGCGAGCGAACCGACGATCTTCAAGCAGGACCCGTTGCGGCTGATGCGCGTGTTCCGCTACGTGCAACAGCGCGATGTGGAATTGAGCCCGGAGTTGCGCTCGCAGATTCGGCAGAACCTGAAACTGGTTGATCGCTCGTTCCAGTGTTCGCCGGAGGCCCGCGATACTTTCCTCGGCATCCTGCAGCACAAGGGACAGGTCGCCCGCAGCCTGCGCCGGATGCACGAGGTCGAGTTCCTCGGCAAATATGTTCCTGAGTTTGGCCGCCTCACGTGCCTGGTCCAGCACGAGTTTTTTCACCGCTACACGGCGGACGAACACACGCTCCAGGTGATCGAGCACCTCGACCGCATCATCGATGCGACCGAGCCGCCGCACACCAGCTACAAGAAGATTTTCCAGCAACTGGAACACCCGCACGTGCTGTACCTCGCGCTGTTGCTCCACGATGTCGGCAAGGCCGCGAATGTGGACCACCACGCGGAAGCCAGCCTGGAGATGGCGCGCAAGGTGGCCGACCGGCTGCGCCTGGGCGACGATGAGACGGCGCAGTTGCTCTTCCTGGTGCGCGACCACCTCAAGCTCTCGATGCTTTCCCAGCGGCGCGACCTCGACGACCAGGCCACGATCGACGCCGCGGCCCGCATCGTGAAGGACGAGGTGAGCCTCAACCAATTGCTGCTGCTCACGTTTGCCGACGCCGCCGGTACGAGCCTCAAGACGTGGACGGACTGGAAGGAGGCGCTGCTCTGGGAGTTGTACCGCCGCACGAAACAAACCCTCACGGGCGCCGCGCGCGCACGCGACATCCTCTCGCGCCGCATCGAGCAGTTGTACAAGGAAGTCAGCGCGAAGCTGAAGAACCAACTGCCGCTCGAAGAGATTTATTCGCACTTCGAGCTGATGCCGGCGAGCTATTACATCAACACCAGCGGGGCCGACGTCGAGCGCCACCTCATGGTGATTCACCGCTTCCTGACGCGGCAGCTTGAAGTCGAGGAAGCCGCGGACGCCCTCGTGCCCGTGGTGGACTGGCAGTCGTTCCCCGCGCAGAGCTACTCGCAGGTGTCGATCTGCACCTGGGACCGGCTCGGGCTGTTCTCGAAAATCTGCGGGGCGCTGGCTTCGGCGGAATTGAATATCCTGCGCGCGAACGTCTACACGCGCGGCGACCACGTGGTCCTCGATGTGTTCGACGTTTGCGACAAGGACCTGGCGGCGGTCACGGACCAGCGCGCCATCCAAACGGCGGAGGGGATGCTGGAGCGGATGCTGAGCAATCGCGAGAACATCGAGTTTCCCGAAGTGCTCAAGCGCCTGCGGACGATTCGCGGCGAGACCCCGCGGATTCGCGAAGTGCGCATCCCGACCGTCATCGACATCGACAACGAGATCAGCAAGGGCCGGACGATCGTCGAGATCCAGACCGAAGATCGCCTCGGGCTGCTGTTCACGATCACGCACACGCTTAGTGAACTGGGGCTTGACATCAGCTTCGCCAAGATTTCCACGGAAAAGGGCGCGGCCATCGACGTGTTCTACGTGCAGGACCAGCTCGGCAACAAGATCACCGATCCCCCGCGTCTGGACGGCGTCCGCGCGAAACTGGAAGCGGCAATCAATCTCCTGGCGAGCTGATTGGAAGCTGCCGATGGGCCTTGCAAGATTCTTGAATTGCGCTACCATCGGGGAAAGCGTCCGACATCTTCTTTAGTGAATGGAAACTTGCGGTTGCAGGAGTGGCCCCTTCCACTAAAGTTGGCGAGACAAGGCTACTCCAGATGCTGAACATGCTCTTACGAGGGAGATCGCTGCGCCAAGCGGTGCGGACGAGCCGCGTGTTGACCGGACTGTTGGTTGCGACAGCTCTTTCGGGTCCCTTTCAAAACACGACACTGGCGGATGGTCCGATACGCGTCGAAGTTGTAAAAACTGCCGGCGGCTGGCAGTTGTTGCGTGGCGGCAAACCCTATTTCATCAAGGGCGTTGGTGGCGACGCCTCCAAACAATGGCTGGCCCAGTATGGCGGAAACACTTTCCGCACGTGGGGGGCAGATCGTCTCGCGACCGACCTGGATGAAGCCCGGCAGTCGGGGCTGACGGTGATCGCCGGGATATGGATCGGCCACAAGCGGCAGGGGTTCGACTACCACAACGCCGAGCAGGTGAAGCGGCAACTTGACGGGGCCCAGGAGACCGTCCGTGCCTTCCGTAATGATCCGGCGTTGCTCGTCTGGTCCATTGGCAACGAAATGGAGAATGACGAACCCGCCGGTGACCCGGCCCTGTGGCAGGCGATCGAAGACATCGCGGCCATGATCAAGAAGGAAGACCCGAACCACCCGACGATGACGGTCATTGCGGAGGTGGGCGGCGACAAGATTCCCCAACTCCACAAGTATTGCCCGGATATTGATATTGTCGGCATCAACAGTTACGGCGGCGGCGCGACTCTTGGGGAGCGCTACAAGACGGCCGGCGGGACCAAGCCTTATGTCATCACGGAATTCGGCCCGCCCGGGCAATGGGAGACGGCGAGGAAACCCTGGGGCGCGGTGGTCGAGCTGACCAGCACGCAAAAGCCGGAGTGGTACCGGAAGACCTATCTTGGTGCCGTGTTGGGCGAGAAGGGATTGTGCTTCGGCTCGTGCGCTTTCGCCTGGGGCTTCAAGCGCGAGGCGACGGCGACGTGGTACGGAATGTTCCTCCCCGACGGCAGCAAGGTCGCGGCGGTGGATACGATGAGCGAATTGTGGACCGGCAAACCGGTCAGCAACCCCTGCCCGCGCATCAACAGCTTGAAGCTGGCGGATGGCGACGGTCGGGTGGAGACGGGCGCGGTGGTTCATGTGTTGCTGGACGCCAGCAGCGCGAACGGCGAGCCGATCAAAGTCACTTGGGAATTGCAGCGTGATATGTTCCGCTACCAGGTCGCGGCGGAAGGCGCGGCGGGTGCGTCAGGAATCCCCGACGCAATTGTCAACGCAACGGACAAAAGCGCTGACGTGAAACTGCCCGCGAGCGGCGGCGGCTATCGTCTCTACGCGTACGTGCGCACCCCCCACAACGGCAGCGCCGTGGCCAACCTGTGCCTCTTCGTGAATACCCCCTCAGCCAAGCCAACGGCGACCAAGGCCGCGCCGCCGTAGGTCGGGCAAACCGATGGTCTAGATGCCATCTTGCTGACCGAGAACCTGAGGCGTTGTCGACGGGTTATCTATACCGTAGTTGCCCCAATCTGCTTGGATCGGTGCGAAAAGATAGCTGACATCTGGGCCGTTTATCCATTCAACATGACTGTCCGTGAAAAGAACGTTGCGCCCGTCCGTGCCGTGGGGCGAGGTCGAGTTCAAAGGGGGAGTTGACGATACACTCGAGGAGTTCGAGCGATCTGCGCACAGCATGTAAAACCGGTTCGTGGTGGCTGCGCCTGATTTTGTGGGCCATTGAGTGGTCATTTTGACGATATAGAAGTAACTGAGATTGTTCCAGTTCAGAGACTGCCACTTTGACGCCACAGAAACCGGGGTCGAATTGATCCCAATAACCTTCGCGCTGGGGCAGAGAAATACCGCGGTGTTACCAATATACTGGTGCTTCACGAGATACCGGGCGAAAGCCGTGAATCCTCCCGCGTTATTGAGGGGTGGGGGATTACACCCGGCACACCCTATACCGACTTCCCTCTTCAGTAAGGAAGTACCTGATTCGTCGTTGACGGGGGCGGAGCTCGGGAACGAACCACGGAAGTCGTCCGAGTAGATGATCATGGCCTGGCCGATTTGGCGCAGGTTGTTGGCACAAATGGCGCGTCGGAGATTCTCGCGGTCGGATTGTAGGGTGGGTAGGGCGACGATCAATAGCGAGCCTACGGCAACGGTGACCAGGAGTTCTGTCAGCGTAAATGCATCGCGCCGTTTCATTGGGGCATGGTCACTTATCGTAACGGAGGTTACGGCGCAAGAGCTGCCCAACGAGCAGCGAATCCACGTGTCCATCGACCATAAGGAAATTCGCGCCGTTGTTGTTATAATGGCGCCAGCGAATATGGCCGGCGGCGCCGCCGCCGCCATCAGCATTCGGTCCTACAGGCTCCGGTTGGTTCGGGTTGCCAATGCCAGGGTAAGCGATGGTGGTGTCAATGAGTTGATCTGAACAGGCCTGGGCATCGAACGCGCCCGCAAAGTCAACGGATTGCTGGCAGCCATCAAAGACCATGGCCACTTCACTCGGGCGGGTACATTGGCTCATCTTGTATTGCTGGATTGTATTTCCATTAATGTTACACGCAATCGGCGCGCACCAAAACATCGCTCGATGGGCGGTGTAGGTCAGTGATATTGTTGTGCCGGCCGGTGGCACCAGCACCGACGCTGGGCAGATGAACACGGGGCTCTTTGTGCCGCCCGAGGTATAGGTTGTTTGACTCTTTGCAAGATATGGCCCAATGATCAGATGCCAATCCGAATTTTGAGGCGATGCAGCATATCCCGGGGGAAAGCAATCGTTATTGTCGGCAGCGTACAAGGTGATGGCGACGCCGATTTCACGCAGATTACTCGCGCAGATGGCGCGTTGAAGAGTCGCATGGTCCGATTGCAGGATGGGCAGTATGGCAACGGCCAACAACGAGCCAACAGCCACGGTGACCAGCAACTGCGGAAGTGTAAACGCGACGCGGTTTTTCATTGTGGCACCACCATATGAACCCGATAGAATCGTTGGGTCAGCGTTGCGGCCCCCGGATCGGTGTGACTCATAATTCCTCCTGTACCGGTAAATCCGGTCAGCGCAATCCAACTACCGTTAACGAGGTTGGAGTTGTATTCGACGTAGTGAGTCAAGTTGCTGAAGGTAGTGAACTGGACATTCACATCCGAACCCACCACGGAGATAGAGACGATTTGTGGAATGGTGTCGCTGGTGAGTGCCACGCCATTGTTCACCAACCCTGCATGGAAATTGGCGTGGCCAGCGAGGGCATTGATCAAACCGTTATTGACGACAGGACTGTAGAATTCCAAGGTGCCACCGTTGACCGCCAGCAAGACGCCGTTGTTGGTGAGAATGCCGGTAAAGGTGAGCGTCGTCCCGGCGCCACATGTTGATGTTATTGTGCCACCCGCGTCCACCAAGACACTGCCATTTATCGTCCCGCAGCCGGCCAGCGTTGCGTTAGATCGCACCCGCAACCCGTTGGCAAAAGTGTGAACCCCACCAAGCAGACGGAATGTAGTTGCGTCAACACCGTCTCCCACAACAAACGTTTGCGTATTACTGACAGTCGTGGACTTCGAGCCAAGACTGCCGGCGTTGAGGTTGAACTGGCTGTTCGTCCCGTTAATGACGAACAAGTGGTCAACTGTCAAACTCCCCCCGTTCTGTGTCAGGATGCCTTGCCCCACTTGACCGATAACGAGCTTGCCGGTGCCCAGTTGATTGGTGACGGTGACAATGCCACCACCAATCTGTATCCGGCCGACCCCATTCGAAAGAGACCCAGCCACCATGTTGGAGCTGACAGACATCGTGCCGGCGGCAACCGTCAGCGTGCCTTGGGATTGCACCCCGCCGGCGACCTCCAGTGTTCGCGCCAGAACGGTGCCATTGGACAGGGTCATCTGGCCGATTCCGTAAACTTTGATGACGACGCCTGTGGACCCATTGGGGTCGGAGAATGTTGTAGCCAAACCCGCCGCGACTGATAGGTAATCTACATTTAGCGTTCCGTCAGACTGAATAAGTTGTCCATTTCCCTGCAGGCCTACGGCTAGTAAAGCCGTTCCGGACTGGTTCGTGACTCCGAGGCTTCCGCCCGTCAATTGGATGACACCCGTGGAGTTTGAGTAAGAGCCGGCAACAATATTGGACACGGTGGCCGTTGTGCTGCCAGCAAATGTAAGCGTCCCTGAAGAACTTGAGCTGTTACCAACTCTAATCGCTCTTGCAAGTAGTGAGCTATTAGAAACCGTCATCTGACCAACACCGTAACTGCCCACCATGATAGTCTGATTGCTAACCGTCAACTGCCCGCTCGTCACAGACACCGAACCTGTCGCGCCCAGACCAATGCCTACGATGAGCCCCCCTGAAAAACTGCCCGTGCCGCCCGCGATCGTCAACGTTCCTTGAGATGCCGGCCCATTCGCAACACCCACGCTATAAGCCGACATCTGGCTATTCGAAACAACCATTTGTCCCACCCCGTTTCCGCCAATGCTGATAAGATACCCGTTCGTGACAATCAACCGCCCGTTGCTTACCCAGACCAGACCCGTCGAGCCGGATTCTTCGCCGAGGCCCAAGTGCCCAATTTCCAAGCAGGTCCCACCGAGCACGGCCAAGGTGCCATTGGCACTGGCGTTCACTCCCATCAGCATGCCCGTGGGCGGTATGTTAGTGCCAAGAGAGGTGTTATTGCTGAAAGTAACAGAACTCAGGAGGCCGTTGGACACGATGATCTGGCCCGAGCCGTAAAAGCCGACGGCCACGTTGCCGTTACTCATAACGAGTTGCCCGGTGGCCAATACGACTGAGCCGACCGAATTCGTTGAGTAACCCACATAGACGTCTCCGGAAAGAACGTTCGTCCCGCCACCGGCCAGCAACATGCCAGTACCCACGCTGCCAACTGTCATCGCAACATTGGTGTTCAAGAGCAAGGAACTGTCATAAAGCGTCGCACTTGAATCTAGGCTGAGTGCGCCATCAGTAGCACCATCCGAGGATAAGAGGGAATTGGTCATCAGCAGGATCCCGCCTGAGCCAATCATTACCGAGTTGTGAACGACCAATGGGGTAATGGTTCCGAGATTGGAGAGGACCAATGTATTCGTTGAGCCATTCGGCGCCGAAACCGTCAGGTTGCTAATCACCATCGTGGCAGGGAAGCTGCCGGCCGTCGTGGCGTCGTTCGTGACCGTTGAGTTGCCCGCGTTGGTAATCAGATCGGAGGCATCGCCAATGCCCGGGGCAGTGCCCAGTGACCAGCTTGAGGCATCCTCCCATTTGCCGGAGATCGAGTTGATCCAAGTGTTGGTCTGGCCGTAAGCGGACACCTGCAGGGCAATGCTCGTGCAGCCGATCGCTACGAATCGGATAGCGCGCTTTACCCCGTGTGAGAACCTCGAGCTCATCACTACGCTTCCCACGAAGCTAGTGTAACATGAGCCTCTTGGGTGTCGATAGCATATGGCTGATTTTACAGCTATTTTACACTGCAAAAACCCGATGTTTACGGGGGTCCGGGGAAAAGCTTCCAAAGCTTCCAGACGGTGAACGGGGAAGGAATGGGACGAATAGGGCGAATGGGACGGATGTGACCACGGCGGAAACTGCTACGCTCGGCTCGGTTGCCGCGACAACGACATCGCGGGGTGTCGCGCAGCCAGTGCTGCGCTCCGCTTTCCCTCTGGACATCGGATTCCGATAATGGTAAGGTCGGGGAGAGAAATCAACCCCGAAAAGGATTCGGGGCAGGCTGTTCAACATGAAACGCTCAACGCTCAACGTTCAAGAGGGGGGCAAAGGGAGATGGGTCAAGGGCGCCAACGTCGAAGGGTACAGGCGAGACACCTGTTCAACTCGAAGGCGGGAGGCCACGGGCGAGAGCCTACTTCGCAAGGACGCTTCCTCCTTCGCCGAGGCTACGGCAGACAGGTCGAAGGCCAGACTGCCCGCGCCACGAAGGGGAAGAGAGGGGCCTATATATGTTTCTGCGAAACGAACCCACCGTTTTGGCGCCCCACTTTTTTTGTATCACATTTGCTGTCAGTTATTTATGTCGTTTGCAGTGACTTTTTGCAGGTGGGTTCGTTTTGGAAAACGAACCCAATTTTGGGGGGTATTTGGGGCCGTTTTAACCGAAAAGTGGGTTCGTTTGTGGCGGAAACTGCGCTACCGAGGGGTGTCCAACTCCGCTTATCGGTCGGTCGATGCGGCCACGACGGAGCCCCGAAAAGGATTCGGGGTAGACGTGGCCCTCCATATTAAGGCACTACCAAACCGGCGTGTTTTCTGGGGGGAGTTCGTTTAGGATTTTACCGATGAGATTAGCAGGTTGACCATGGCGCGTAATACGACTTCGCAACAACGCAAGCTGCGGCAGTTTGAAGTGCTGGTGCGGGTCAGCAGCGTCATCAACTCTTCGCTTGATCCGAAGGAGGTCCTCAACCGGGTCCTCGGCGAGGCGGTGCGGGTGATGCAGGCCACCAGCGGCTCGATTGTGTTCATCGATCCGCACACGCAATTGCTGGAGATCGAAGTCGCCATCGGGCTCAGCGAGAAGGCGCAGCAGACGAAACTGGCGATTGGGCGCGGCGTGACCGGGTGGGTGGCGAAGATGGGCGTGCCGTTGCGGGTGCCGGATGTCACCGCCGACCCGCACTACGTTTCCGTGCGCAAGGACATCCGCAGCGAACTCGCGGTCCCGCTGCTCGTGGAAGGGGCGCTGATCGGCGTGTTGAACGTGGACTCGACGCGTCGCGACGCGTTCAGCACCGAGGACGAAGAACTGCTCGTGGCGATTGCCAATCAATCGGCACAGGTCATCCAGAACTCGTGGCTGTACCAGGCGGTGGCCCACAACGCGCGGCAGTTGGAGTCGCTCTTTTCCGTAGCGCAATCGGTCATCTCGTCGCTCAACCTGCAGGAGATCCTGCAACGCGTTACGCGGGATGCGTGCCGGCTGATGGACACGAAGGTCTGCTCGCTGATGTTGGTCGACCCGACCCGCGAGTTTCTCGAATTGCGCGCGTGCCACGGGGCCGGCGCCAAGTACCTGCGTCGGCCACCGCTGTCGGTGTCCGACAGCCTGATTGGGTTCGTCGTGCGCCGCCGCAAGCCGCTGCGCATTTTCAACGTGCAGACGCACGACGAGTATCGATACACCGAAATGGCGCGCGAGGAGGGGCTCGTCTCGTTGCTGTCCGTGCCGATGATTGTGGTCGACACGGCGATTGGCGCGCTGAATGTTTACACAGCGGAGCCGTACCGTTTCTCAAACCAGGACATCAAGACTCTCGCTGCGCTTGCCAATCTGGCCGCGGTGGCGATTGAAAACGCGCGGCTGCACGGGAAGGTCGTGGATGTGGAAGAGCAACTGCGCCACAACGAGCGCCTGAGCACGCTCGGCCTGCTCGCC
>JBGOTY010000092.1:0-10527 GCA_041476745.1 Verrucomicrobiia bacterium
AGGGTGCGCGCAGTTTCCTTCGTTACGGCTACGGCGACCTGCTGACGGAAGATCGACGGTTCGGCATCGTCCACCGCATCTGGCCCGGCACACAGCGTGTTTTGCTTTGGGGTGACCCGACATTCGCGGCCGCCTACGGTCGCGCCTTCGGGTTCTGCGGAAGTTTGGGGTGCGAGATTTTCGATCCATTGTCGTTCAAAGGTCGCAAAGGATCCGGCCTGCCTGGCGGACGGGATGGGTACGCCGATGCATCGCTGCGCCCGGCGGGAGGCGATTTCGAGAAATACCGGTACACCTACCGGCTCTGGGGCCGCCTGCTCTTCAACCCCGACACCGAGCCGCAGACGTGGCAACGGCAGCTTCGCCATGACTATGGACTGGCCGCACCCGCGGCGGAAACGGCGCTGGCGCACGCAAGCCGCATCCTGCCGTTGTTCACCACGGCGCATACTCCGTCGGCCGCCAACAATAATTACTGGCCCGAGATGTACGTGAATATGTCGTTGACTGGCGACCCCCGGCCGCAACCGTACTCCGAAACACCCAGCCCCCGGAGATTCGGCAACGTCAGCCCGCTCGATCCGCAGCTTTTCGCCCGCGTGGACGATTACGTCGACGAATTGTTGAAGGGTCGGGTCAGTGGCAAGTACTCACCCATTGAGGTTGCACAATGGTTGGAGGATTTCGCCGGAGCCGCCGCCGAAAATCTGGCGCAGGCGGAAGCCCAAACCGTCGACCACAACGCGCCCGTCTTCCGCCGATTTGCTGTCGACGTGAAGGCTCAAATCGGGTTGGGTCGATTCTTTGGGCGAAAGCTTCGCGCCGCCGTGTTGTACGGTTTGTACAATCGCACGGGCAACCGCGCCGCCTTGGAGGAATCGATCAAAATGTACCGCTCGGCGCGAGACGCTTGGGCGAACATCGCGGAAGTCACCACCGGCGTGTATGTGGCCGACGTGACGTACGGCGAGGGCTGGTTTCAACGTGGCCATTGGTCGGACCGTCTGGCAGCAATCGATCAAGACATCACTGCCCTGGAACAGAAAGCCGCTGCGCCCACTCCGGGGCCGGCAGTGTCGGACATCACTACGGAAATGGTCGCAGTTCTTGTCCACGACGCACTGGGCCGCCCCCGGCGCCCCGTACAGAACGTCACCCATATCACGCCCGCGATTTTCCGTCGGGGACAACCGGTTGCCATCGGACTGACCCTCTCCAACAGGCAGGCCAGAGTGAAAGCAGTCCAGTTGTATTACCGCCGCACAAATCAAGCCGAGCCGTGGCGCATGACGTTAATGCAGATGGAACCGGGTCGTTGCCATGCAGCCATCCCGGGCGAGTACACCGACTCACCCTATCCGCTGGAGTATTACTTCGAGCTGAGTGACGGAACGGGCCGGTCCTCGCTGTATCCCGGATTGGGAGCAACCTTGTCAAACCAGCCATATTTCGTGCTCCGGTAGATTTGTAACAGCGTCACTTACGCCGGGGCTATGGCGGGGAAGCGCGAATGGTCTCGCGTGAAAGACGCTGTTAAGGCCGCGTGCCCCCGTCTCCGTGGAAGTGCGCAGTTGACGGGCGGGACGGTTGGTTTTAGTCTCTTTGCTTGCCAATGAGCAGGAACATCTACATCTACGATACGACGCTCCGTGATGGGGCGCAGGGCGAAGGCATCTCTTTTTCGAGCGCTGACAAGATTCGTATTGCCGAGCGGCTCGATGCATTTGGCATTCATTACATCGAAGGCGGCTGGCCGGGCTCCAACCCGAAGGACATGGATTTTTTCACCGAGGCGGCCAAGCGGAAATTCAAACAGGCAAAGGTCGCGGCGTTCGGCAGCACGCGCCGCGCAAACACCAAGTGCAAGGACGACCCGCAGATCGACATGCTGGTCAAGGCCAACACGCCCGTCGTCACGCTTGTGGGCAAGACGTGGTCGTTACACGTCCGCGAGGTGATCCGCACCACACCCGGGGAAAACGTGGCGATGATCGGCGACTCCGTGCGTTTCTTCAAGGAGCACGGCAAGGAAGTCGTCTACGATGCCGAGCATTTTTTTGACGGTTACAGGGACGACCCGTGTTACGCGATGGCTACGCTGAAGGCCGCGCAGGATTCGGGCGTCGATATCGTCGTCCTCTGCGACACCAATGGCGGCACGATGCCCGGTGAAGTCAGCCGCATCACCACGGAAGTCATTCAGCAGATGAAGTGCGCTGTCGGCATCCATACGCACAACGATTCCGGCGTCGGCGTTGCGAACGCGCTGGCCGCTATCGAAGCCGGTGCGGTGCAGGTGCAGGGCACGATCAACGGTTACGGCGAGCGCACGGGCAACTGCAACATGACCACCGTCATCCCCTGTCTCGTACTGAAGATGGGTTACGACTGTGTCTCGAAGGAGAATGTTCGCCGCCTGCGCGATCTGTCGATGTTCGTGGACGACCTGGCAAACGTGCGCCATGACATCCGTCAGCCGTTCGTCGGCGCGACGGCATTCGCGCACAAGGGTGGCATCCACGTCAACGCCATCGAAAAAGTCGCACGCAGCTACGAGCATATCGAGCCGGAGACGGTCGGCAACCATCGCCGCGTACTGGTGAGTGAACTCAGCGGCCGCAGCAATATTTTGATGAAGGCGCACGAGCTTGGCATGGATCTCAGCAAAGACACACCCGAAGTCCGCGACATTCTTCAACAGCTCAAGCAACTGGAAAATGCGGGCTACGAATACGAAGCGGCCGATGCCAGCTTCCACATCCTTGTGCAGAAGCTGCTGAAGAAGCACAAGCCGTTCTTCAAACCGATTACCTATTATGTCACGGCGGCTGGCCTCTGGCATGGAACGCCTCTGGGCCTCGGATCTTCATCGAGTTCGTCGTCGAGCAGCGATGAGAATCGCATCGAAGCCACGGTGGATATCGAGGTCGGCGGCCAGAATGTGCATACCAAAGAAGCCGGCGACGGTCCCGTTAACGCCCTGGACAAGGCCTTGCGCGCGGCGCTCCTGAATTTCTATCCCGCGATCGCCACCGTGCAACTCGTCGATTACAAAGTGCGCATCCTCGACAGCCACAGCGGCACCGCCGCCAAGACGCGCGTCATTATCGAGAGCACCGACGGCACCGACACGTGGGGCACCGTCGGCGTCGACGCCAACATCATCGAAGCCAGTTGGGAAGCCCTCGTGGATTCCGTCGAGTACAAACTGTTTCAGGACGAGAACCGGAAGTGACCTCGCTCTTGCACGGGAGAGTGTTGTCCCATTGAACAACGCGAAGGATCTACCGCCACATGGACTCACGTGCTCTCCTTGACCTGGTTCGCACAAGCCCGAAAGACAGCGGCGTGCTGAAGCTCATCGTGCTTCGGTTGCCGAACGATCAACGTCATACGCCGCCGCAGGCGACTCTCAGCACGGAGCGCGGCGTTGCGGGAGACCGCTGGAGCCTGAAGACCGACCCCAATCCGCTCATGCAAGTCTCGGTGATGAATTCCCGGTTTCTCGAAGCCATTGCGGGTGGATCCGATCGCATGAACCTCGCCGGCGACAATTTGATCGTGGATCTCGACCTACATGAGGATAACGTCCCCCCGGGCACGCGCTTGCGCATTGGCGAGGTCGTGTTGGAAGTCACGGAAGTTCCACACACGGGTTGCAGCAAGTTCGAACGGCGCTATGGAAAGGTCGTGCTGGACCTTACCAATACGCCGGAAGGTTTGGCGATGCATCTGCGCGGCGTGCTCGCGCGGGTAATTCACGGTGGGGAGGTGCGGCTTGGTGACATCGTCCACAAAGAAGCGTCCCACGCTTGAGACCGAGCGGCTCGTCCTCCGCCCGTTTGAGCTGAGTGACGCGCCACGCGTGCAACTACTCGCCGGCGACCGCGATGTTGCCGCGATGACAAAGAACATCCCTCATCCCTACGAAGACGGCCTGGCCGAGGCGTGGATTGGTTCGCACCAGGAACGGTTCGACAAGCGCGAAGAAACTGTCTTTGCCATCACCCTCGAAGAAAGCGACGAACTCATCGGCGCCATCGGTCTGGTTCTCAAGCTCGACCAGGAGATTGCGGAGTTGGGTTACTGGATCGGGAAGCCGTATTGGGGTCGCGGCTACTGCACGGAAGCCGCGCGCGCGGTCTTACACTTCGCGTTCACCAAGCTTCGCCTGAACCGCGTCCATGCGCACCATTTCAGCCATAATCCGGCTTCGGGCCGCGTCATGCAGAAAGTCGGCATGCGCCATGAAGGCAGTCTCCGCCAGCATGTAAAGAAGTGGGGAGAGTTCTTTGACGTGGAAGCCTACGGGATCTTGCGTTCGGAGTTTCCTCCGCCACCACGGGGCGGTTGACACAGCGGAAACGAATTCGGCGGACTACATTCCGCCCGTTTGCTGCAACATGCGACGCAGTTCCGTGCTGAACTCCTGCATGTCCTTCTCCGTCGGCTTGCCGGAGCCGAGCTCGGGATCGAGTCCCAACCGTCCCATCTCATCGAGGAACCAATGCGCCTTGGCGCCTGAGGAGAACCGTGCGTACCCGCTCAGCATCGAGCCCGCCGCCGGGACTTGATCGACACTGATCGAAAGCTTGCCGCCGGTTCCCGGTCCCGATGACCCAGCCGCCGGCTCCGCGTCGTTCGGAGCAAACTTTTCACCCGCGCCGGCTGCGGGAGCGGTGGGCGGCAACACGGTCTTCAGCAGTTCCTTCTCCGGCAACCTGGCGTCCGGCATCTCCGACAACAACAGCCGCAAATCCATGTACTTGATCGGGTCATTCTTCTCCTTGTGGAAGTAATCCTGGATTTGGGAAAGCGTGAGCCCCTTGGCCAGCAGTTCCTTGACGATCGGCTTGCGTTCCTCATTGGTCATGCTGTCAGACTACACACAAGCGCACTACCGTGCAAGTATGCCTCGTTACCCGAAGTTTTCGGGGCTTGCCAATCGGTCGATCTGTTCGCATAGTTTCCCGCCGCATGAGCACTGCACCGACAGAAATCTCGAAGGCTTACGAGCCGAAGCTGGTTGAAGATAAGTGGTACGCCGACTGGCTGGCGAAGGGCTGCTTCACCGCCAACCCGGCATCCACCAAGCCGGCGTATTCCATCGTCATCCCACCGCCCAATGTGACGGGCGTGTTGACCATGGGACACGTGCTCAACAACACGCTGCAGGACATCCTCGCCCGCCGCAAGCGCATGCAGGGTTTTGAAGTGCTCTGGCTGCCCGGCACCGACCACGCGGGTATTGCGACGCAAACAGTCGTCGAGAAGACGCTGCGCAAACAGGGTGTCATCAAACACCGCGACGACCTTGGGCGGGAAAAGTTTGTCGAAAAAGTCTGGGAATGGAAAGAGAAACATGGCGGTATTATCATCCAGCAGCTCAAGAAGCTCGGTTGCTCGTGCGATTGGACACGGGAACGCTTCACGATGGATGAAGCATACTCGCGTTGCGTCCTGCAGGTCTTCGTCAATCTCTACAAGAAGGGCCTCATCTACCGCGGTAAACGCATGGTCAACTGGGACCCCGCCGCCCGCACCGCCCTTTCGGACGAAGAAGTCATCATGACCGAGACGCAGGGGCATCTCTGGCACATTCAATACCCCATCGTAGGCAGCGACGAGTTCGTGGTCGTCGCCACCACGCGCCCCGAGACGATGCTCGGCGACGAAGCGGTCGCAGTCAACCCGAACGACCCAAGGTATCGGCATCTCGTTGGCAAGAAGTTGCTGCTGCCCCTGAGGAACAAGCAGATTCTCGTTATCGCCGATGAAGTGGTCGACCCGAAATTCGGTACGGGCTGCGTCAAGGTCACGCCCGCGCACGACGTTGCTGATTACGAGATGGCGCTGCGTCACAACCTGCCCCTCACCGTCGTTATTGGTCCCGATGGCAAGATGACCGAGGAAGCGGGTGATGACTACGAAGACCTCGACCGCCTGGAGGCGCGCGAAGCGGTCGTGGAATCGTTGAAGCGCGAGGGCCTGTTGCTCAAAGTCGAGGACTACACTCACAACGTTGGTTACAGCGAACGCAGTAATGTGCCCATCGAGCCGTACCTGAGCGAACAGTGGTTCCTCAAGTATCCACAAGTCCCCCACTCCATCGACGCACTCGAAAGGAGTGAAGTCCAATTCTATCCGGAGCGTTGGACGAAAACTTACATGCATTGGATGCGCAACATCAGAGACTGGTGCCTGAGCCGCCAACTCTGGTGGGGCCACCGCATCCCCGTCTGGTATCGCGGCGACGAGGTCTACTGCGGCATTGAAGTGCCGACAGGTGATGGCTGGACGCAAGACCCCGACGTGCTGGACACATGGTTTAGTTCGTGGCTCTGGCCGTTCGCCACGATGGGGTGGCCTGAAAAGACGGACACATTGAAACGGTTCTACCCGACGACTGATCTTGTTACCGGCCCGGATATCATCTTCCTATGGGTTGCGCGCATGATCATGGCAGGCTACGAGTACATGGACGAGAAGCCTTTCGGCAACGTGTACTTTACCGGCATCATCCGCGATCTCAGCGGGCGCAAGATGTCGAAATCGCTGGGTAACTCACCGGACCCGCTCGATCTCATCGCGAAGTACGGCGCCGACGGCCTGCGTTTCGGCTTGATGCTCATCGCGCCGCAGGGTCAGGATATTCTGTTCGACGAAAAGCGCTGCGAAGTCGGCCGCAACTTCATGAACAAGCTCTGGAACGCCGCGCGGTTTATCCAGATGCAACGCGCCGCCAATCCGCCACCGCGTCCCCACAACGCGCATGACCGGAATATCCTCGGGGCGCTGGCGAGCACCGTCTCGCGAGTGGCAGTCTCCCTCGATGCGTACAGGTTTAACGAAGCGGCGAAGCAACTCTACGACTTTGTGTGGGGCGATTTCTGCGATTGGTACATTGAGGCCAGCAAAGTCTCCCCCAACATCGCCGTGCTCGACACCGTCTTTGGCACCACGTTGCGAATGCTGCATCCCTTCGCGCCTTTCATCACCGAAGAACTTTGGCACGGCATGGGATACGGGCCGGAGACCATCCAGTTTGCCTCGTGGCCGAAAGCCGACGTGGTTGATGCGGCAACAATCGACGTCATGCCGAAGGTGCAGGACTTATACGGCATCGTGACTGCCGGGAGGCAACTGCGCAGCGACTACGGGATTGAACCTCGCCAGAAGGTCTCTTTCGTCATCAAACCCGGCCGTCATCCAGATTTCTTTCAGACAGAAATTCCATTTCTCACGCAGATCCTCTCGGCCGAGAGTTTGACCATCGAATCGGATTGCCAGCCAACGGGCCTGACACCCAGCCTCGTGACGCAAGCGGCAACCATCTTCATGGTCGGGGCTGTTGATCCCGAAGCCGAGCGCGTGCGTCTCGCCAAGCAACTGGCGGACACCGAAAAGCAGCTCGCGGCGACGGAAGCGAAGTTGGCCAACGAGAACTTCACCAGCCGGGCGGCGCCCATCGCCGTGCAACGCGAGCGCGAGCGGCAGCAGCAGTTGCGCGAGCAACGGGAGAAAATCCAGGCGCTACTGCGCGCTCTTCAGTGATCGAACTTGTCGAGGTAATCGCTGATGGGACTGCGCCGTTCCCCTTCCAGCTTTTGCACCTGGTCGAATGTCTGGAAGTAGCCATTGAATACCTGGGAAAGTTCCTCCGGCGCGTAGGCGCGCTCGGCTTGATCCAGATAGGCGGCAACCGCGCGCGACTGCTTTTCGACCGCGGCCTGCATCACCGCAGCGTGTTTCACCGTGCGGCGAAAGCGGACGGTATTGCCCTGAAGGAGCCACTTCACCGCGTCAATATATTCGTCCAGTACGGGCTGATAGAAAGGGTGCGCCTGGCTGCGCAAGGCGCCGAGCTGGCCGATCTTGAGTTTCAACACATCCGCCAGCCAGGGCTCGTCGGTGTATTGCCAGAGCTTGTCAATGGTCGTCTCCGTTCCATCGGGTATTCCTTTCCGCCCCTTGGTCGGCCCGAGTTTCGCGACCAGAATCGCATTGAGTTCGCGCGCGGTCTCCGCGGCGGAGCGGTCTTGCGCCACGGTCACGGACGTGCGCCGGGCTTGCTCCAGGCTCCACCATTTCTCAAGCGCCGCGTCCTGTGGAAAATCCTGATGATAGACCGTCCAGAACGCGTTGCTGGCCGCCTTTTGTGCGCCGAGTTCCGACAGGAAACTTCGTAACTTCCGGGAACCATCCGGCCGCGCAAGAAGACTTTCCGTGAGCATCCATGCGTTGGCCTGAAAGAGCTGTCGGTCCGCCGCGTCAACGGGGAGGACCTTGACGTCCAGCACGTCCGCCACCTGCTGTGGCCGGCCCGCCGCCACGGACCGTCGCGCGATCGCCAACAGAGACTCGAAGCGACCCTGAATCGACGCCGCGAGCCCCTCGACAAGCCAGAGCGGCATCACGGGTGCCACATACAACTTTCCACGAGCGATCGGTTGCTCGCGGTTCGCCCACTCCGAGGATAAGGCGCCGACCATCGTCACCAGCAACTTGGCTTCGTCGAGCGGCGGCGGCAGCAGGCAACGAATCTGATACTTGAGGTGAGCTTCCGTCTGGAACACCGCCATCGAGATCGCCGGGGCGTTGGTCTGCGCCGGTTCGCGGGTACTGACCAAGAGCAGAATCGGGTCCCGCCAATTATCGGCCACGTCCATCCGCCGCAGCCACTCATGTTTGACGCGCTCCGCGTACACGCACAGCGCAGACGGTAGAAGCTGATTGTTGGCGTAGGCGGTGAACTGCCGCGACGTGCTGACCGTGGTCGCGAGGACATTCGTGCCGGTGGACGCCGCGCGGGCGTCGCGGGATTGCGCCACCGCGATGGCCGCGACTACGAGAAACCTGCTCCAGTGTCGCGCGTTCATGGCCGCCGCAAACGGGCCTAGTGTGGGTGATACGTCAGCCTAACTTCCCTCGGCGTCACCGAAATCGATGTGAGGGAATCGAGCATTTGCTTCTCCTGCCCCAGGTTCCCAAAGGGCCGGGCATAAAAGCGATCAAAGAGGCCCGTCTTTTCCAGAATCCACGGATGGATCGGCAGGGAACCTACCGCGCCGCCCGTGGGTCTGAAGACGAAATGGCCCCTCTCCATGGTGGGCACCCCCGAGTAGGTGAGGCAAAGCTGCTTGTCAAACGTGCCTCCCAAATGGATCTTGCTGATATAAATCGCCGTCACGAAACCATCGCCCAGCTCGACCTGCAGCTTGCTCGGGATTATGGAGGGACCCTTCGCTTCGCTCTTTTGCAGACCCAACGTGTCGATGAAGGCGTTCAACTCCGTCTCGCTGATCGTGATCGTGAGCGGACTTTTCTGCAGGTTGAGCCCATCCAACTCGAAACGCTTCTTGTCAATAGAGGACAAATCCTCGCTCGAGGTGCTGATGGTACGCAACGCCGGGACCTGCAGGGCGAGGACGATTGTCGTAACGACCACCAGCAGGATGACAATGTCCATTGTCCGTCGGAGCATCCGTCTCACGCCGCGACTCTTCCTCTTGGTCAGATCCTTGCCACCCTGGCTGGGGGATTTAATCTCACTGAGATTGAGTTTGGCCCCGCAGGAGTGGCAAAAGATGCGGCCTAATTCGTTGTCGTACCCGCATTTTGGACAAATGACCATAGGTTAATCCTTCTTTGTCGTTCCCTTGGCATCGCTCGACTTCGCCGGTGTGCTGGCCGGCTTCGCCGGGCTTGTCGTCGGACTGGCCGCCGGGCTGGGCGGGCCAGTGTTGTCCTTCTTCGCGCCCTCCGCATAGCTCGGCTTTCGATAATCCGTTATGTAGAAACCCGACCCCTTGAAGATCAGCCCGGCCCCCGTGCCGAGCAGCCGTTTCACGCGACCGCGACACTTCGGGCAGGTCCGCTTCGGCCCATCCTTGATCGACTGATACAACTCATAGTGATGCCCGCACTTCTGGCACTCGTATTCGTAAGTCGGCATGTGTATAAAAGCACTTTCTTATCGAACAGCTCGCTGGTTCAAGTCAACCTCCTATTTGGCAGCATACCATTCCCGCTCTGAACTTTCCAGCACCTGCGCCATACGATAATGTCCCCACCGCGCCTCTTCCTCGGGGCCTGCCCCGGATCCTTTTTTGGGATTCCGCGTTGAACAGGCGTCTCGCCTGTTGGATTGTGTCCCCTCAACCCCGAATCCATTTCGGAGCCTGACCGTCTTCGACTTGCTCTCACTCCCGACCTCTGTCCATGCCGTCCACCCGTAGGCCGGTACCCGCCCATCACATCTGGAACCGTGCCCCGGTGGCTTCGTTTTCCCAAAACGAACCCAAATATTTTACTCCATTCTCAGCCATATAACACCTTGTAGCTCTGGAGGATAGGTGCGCATTTTCACGGCGAATAATTTGGGTTCGTTTCGCAGAAACGTATATAGCCTGTCTCGCCATAGCTTTAGCGACGGCGGATTGAAAGTTGAACAGCCTGCCCCGAATTCGTTTCGGGGCCTCGAATCCTTTTCGGGGTTCCGTGTTCATCTGTTTCCGCGACTATACC
>JBGOTY010000093.1:0-10505 GCA_041476745.1 Verrucomicrobiia bacterium
CGAAGTACGACAGGGACAGGAAGAGGCCGCCCAGCAAGCCGGACCAGAAGGTGTAGCGTCGGTTGACATCGACCGAAAAGTCGACCGCATGGAGTTTCTGGAAGCCACCCGCTACTGTGAGGGCGTCGGTCAGCGAGAGGTTCGCCGGCAACCTTGCCAGCAAGACGATGAAGGCTGTCACCATCCCGCCAAAGATCACGGCCAACTGGTATTTCTGGGTGAGGGTGACCGCTTCGCTGCCACCGCTCACGGTATAAATGATAACCAGTAGCCCGCTGAGGATGATGGTCAGGTCCAACCGCCAGCCCAGCATGGTGGAGAGGATGATGGCGGGCGCGTAAATGGTAATTCCCGCGGCGAGCCCGCGCTGCAGGAGGAAGAGCGCCGCGCCCAGCAGACGGGTCTTGGTGTCAAACCGGTGGCCCAGAAACTCATAGGCGGTGTAGACATTCAAACGCCGGTACATTGGCAGGAATACCGCCGCGATGATGATCAGCGCCAGCGGCATCCCGAAATAATTTTGTACGAAGCCCAGCCCGTCCTGATAGCCCTGGCCGGGTGTGGAAATGAAGGTGATGGCGCTCGCCTGGGTAGCCATGACCGAAATGCCGATGGCGGCCCACCCCACGTTCGGGTCACCCTTCAGGTAGGCAGTCAGGTTCTGGCGACCGCGCGTGCGCCACATGCCATAGACGGCGATTCCGACCATGCTGCCGATTAGGACTACGAAATCGAGCGGGCTCATGAAAAAGTGACCGTCAGCGTAAGAAGGAGCCCAACCCAAATGACGAAGGAGACGAGAACGAAAATATAAACGCCGCGCCAGGTGTTGAACCACGGCAAGCCGGTCGCTTTGTCGTCCAGCGGTTTCATTTTCCGAGGGATATCAGGTTGGCGAATAGCCGATAGGCGCCGGGCACGCCCTCGGGCAACTGACGGAACCATGAGAGTCCGGTATAAACGAAATAGCCGCGACCGTAGTGCGCCACCAGCAGGCTGCCATTCTTGGGCGACTCCCCGGGATCGTTGCAGGCGAGGAGGGGAGTGAAATGGTCGTCCCATTCGCTCGCAAAATAGAGTCCTCGCTCTTGCACCCAACCATCGAAATCGGAGGGGACGATGCGGTTGGGAGTTGTAAACACCGGATGGTGGGGCACGAGTAGCGTCATCGGCGCGTTTTCGTCCGTGACGCGGTCGTGCGAGAGTTTCAAATTGTAAGGCGCCAGACGCGTGTTCTGCAAACCGTCGGACGTATTGTATTGGACAATGACGTTGCCGCCGCCTTCGACGTACGCGAAGAGGGCGGGGAGACTCGGCGCCAGATCCGTGCGGGTATTGAACGCCCGAATGCCAATTACCAGCGCGTCGAAGCTGTGCAGGCGATCCGCAGTTAGGTCCGCGCCGGTGAGAAGCGTGACTGCATAGCCCATTCGTTGGAGGCAGTCCGCGACAGAGTCGCCGGCACCCGGCAGGTAGCCGATCTGGTGGCCACGAGTCGCCAGTTCGATACTCAGCGCCTTGAACTGCGCGGGCGGCTGCAGCAAGAGCGCCGGGATATGATCGTGGTGAATCTCGACGCGCCGATTGTGGTAGCTCTTGCCATCAATCTCGGCTGTCGCCAGGATTTTTGCGGTCGTGGAGTTCGTTGGGGCGGTGATGGTGAAGGTAAAACGCGCAAGCTCATTGTAGTTGGTCAGGGAGAAAGCATACGTCGCGGGTGTTACTTTCCAATCGGCGGGTGTTTCCAGATGCAAAGCGCCGGTAGCCCCGGCGCGAGCCGAGGTAACTTCCACCACCACGGGCCGGGCGGTACCCGGAGCGAACAACGCCAGGTCTTCGGGAAAGTTCAAAGAAACGGGTGGGATGACTTCCAGACGCTGACGAATCTCGCCTTTCACCCGGTCGCCGATTACTTGTACGGGTTCGTCCGGGATGACCAACGTTTGACCGTCGATTTCGAACACATACTCCACCGGAAACGACGAGGGATTCTCGGGACGTCCAATGAGCGAAGGATCGTCCACTCGGAACATTCCGATAGTGCCTTCCTCGCGCAACCAATAGGGCTGGCTTAACGGCGTGTTGGCCGGCAGCGTCCGGGACGATTCGTGGTTTGCGGACTGGTTGAGCTTCAGGTCGACGCTGGTGGCAAGTTCGTCGCCGCCGGCCGGGTAACGCACGGCAGTCCAGCGCACCGG
Organism: Verrucomicrobiia bacterium; assembly: GCA_041476745.1. Classification (GTDB taxonomy): domain Bacteria; phylum Verrucomicrobiota; class Verrucomicrobiia; order Palsa-1439; family Palsa-1439; genus Palsa-1439. The sequence continues at coordinate 2,199 of JBGOTY010000093.1, forward strand.
GAAATCGGTCCGTGCGATTGCGCTATGACGCATCTTCAATGTTTCCCCGGGCACCGCTTCGGCCAGCGGAATTGACGTCTCGACGTACAGTCCAAGGCAGCCTTGCAGGATGTGGTCGAGTTGTCGGCGCTTGTATGCGATCACGCTGTCCGTGGGCAGGGCGGCGAGGCGCTTTCGCAACGCCAGCAAGGCCGGAACGCTGGCGGCGGGATTCTGCGGGTTGAACCGCGCGATGACCTCATCAGTCACTCCTCCGATCTCCGCGCCGTTGGGGATGCGGTCCCAGGTCGTATCGACGCCATCGAGGATGTCTTTGGTCGCGGGTTCGCCATCGAGAAGTTGAAAGGCTTCATTGGCGTTCCCACGCGTGCCGACGCTGCCGAAGCCCTGGGACTTGTGCATGGACCGGCTGCGCGCGGCAATTTCGCCGTAGGATTCGCCGAGGAGGGGATTGTAACCGCCGATGTCGAGTTGCAGGCCGGGAGGTGTATTGGTTCCGCTGTCTGCGCCGCGTCCTCCGAATCCTCGGGGAAAGCCATTCCAGAGAATGCGTTTCGGTTGCCAGGGTTTCAACGTACCGAGTTGTTCGGGAAAAGCATTGGTATCCCCAGCGAGCTTGAAGGCTTCGAGAGCGAGGATGGCGGAGGCAGTGTGATGGCCGTGAGTGTTGCCGGGTTCAGTGGAAAAGCGCGTGATGAGGACATCGGGTCGGAATTCGCGGATGACACGCACGACGTCGGCAAGGACTTGTTGGCGGTCCCAGATGCGGAAGGTTTCGCGGTAATCCTTGGAGAAGCCGAAGTCGATGGCCCGCGTGAAAAACTGCTGACCGCCGTCGATCCGCCGGGCAGCGAGTAATTCCTGGGTGCGGACCACGCCCAGTTCTTCACCGAGTTCGCGACCGATCAAGTTTTGGCCGCCGTCGCCGCGAGTCACGGAAAGATACCCGGTGCGGTAGCCCCGTCCGCGCGAGAGGTAGGCGATGAGACGGGTGTTTTCGTCGTCGGGATGCGCGGCGATGTAGAGTGCGCTACCCATTTCGCGAAAACTGCGGAGTTCCTCCAGAATCGCCGACGCCGACTGTGGCTCGGCGGCACGGGTGGAGACGGCGAGACCAGTTAGAACACAGGCACCAGCGGCGAGGAAGCGAAGAACAACGGGCCTCTTAAGTCGAATTCTTACACTCATGCGCGATGTTCATTCGTCTGAAAACTTCCGAAGCTGGTCTAATGGCTATTTTTTGATCGTGAACGGCACCGAGAACTGCGTGCTTTCCCATATCATCTTTAGTAAACCACCGCCGGACGGATTCTTCTCAATCGCCATGGTGAACTGATCCACTGGCTTATCCAGCGTTTCCTTCTTCAGATCGATGCGCGCCACATCCAGGGACTCATTATATATCTCTTTCGGATCACCCCGGCTGGCACCCCATTGTCCGATTTGTTTGTTGACGATCAGCCTGGCGGTGCCGTCTTCATTCGGGAGAGTCCAGAGGGTGAACGCGCCCGCCGGGATAGTCGTGTCGCCGAAGGCGATCGGCTTCTGCGTGATGAGGAGCGTGGCTTCGTCAGCACCCGTGCGCCAGATCTTGCCGTAAGGCACGAGACCACCCCAGATTTTGCGGGCCTCGCCCGTTTTGGGGTCCTTGGTATAAGGACGCCCGTAAACGACCGTGACCCGGTTGCCATCGATGACCGTGCTGATGGTGTCGTGAGGGCTGACACGTTTTTGCTGGGCCATGAGCGGCGATGCGGTGAGGATGACTGCGGCGATAACAAGCGTGGACTTGAGTTGGTTCATGCTGGCTCCCCTGCTTTGGGTGCAACTTGGATTATGGTTTTGTTTGGAGGCTGGAGATCACGTCGTTATTCAGTTTTACCCATGAACTGTTGGCGCCTTCGGCCTTGACGGCCAGCTCGCTGGACTGTTTGGCGGCGGCAATCGCGCCGTCTTTGTCCCCCTGTTTCGCGAGGATTTTGGCCTTCAGGTTTAGCAATTCGTAAGCGATCCGGGGCTTGTCGGCGAGTCCCGTGTCCAGCCACGCGAGGGCCTTTTTCAGGTCCAAATCGTGATTGAAATAGAACGTCGCGGCCTGGAAATAGAACTGCGGCTGTTTCTTGTCCGTTGCCGCCATGGCGGCTTCGATTTGCGGCACGACCTTGCTGACCACCTCGACTTCGAGGTTGATGGGGACGACGGTCTTTTCCCAAACCAGATTGAGAACAGCGGATTCGTCCCGGATGTGGTTGAACTCGATCACGAACGTCTCGATGCTTGTGTCCGTCAGTTTCTTGGGCGTGGTCTTGAAGCGCACCAGATCGCTCTCGGGCTTGTAACCGAATGCTCCAAAACTATTCGTGTCCTTGGAGATGATGATGGTCCACTCGTCCTCGCCGGGGATGGTGAAGAGCGCATATTTACCGGCGGGAACCTCATGGCCATTGAGCTTCACGGGGGTCGAAAAGGAGATTTTCGTGGAGGCGTTCGCGCCCGTGCGCCAGACCTCACCGTAGGGAACGAGGCCGCCGTAGATCGTGCGTCCCTTGACGCTGGGCCGGGAATAGGTGATCTCGATGTCGGTGAGACCGATGTGTTGTTTTAGCGTCGCGGTGGGGCTGGCCTGGGGGAAATCAACTTTGGGCGCCTGTGCGAAGAGCCCGGTCGCGGAAACCCAGCCGAAAACAAACACCAGAGAAGCGTAGCGTATTTTTGAGTTCATGATCCAAAAGGCTAGCACAACCGAAACGGAATGAAAGCGGGAAGTGATGGGCAACTCATGCCTTGATTTTTCGTAATGCATGGGTCAATTTTGGATTCTCAGGTCGCCGCTCACATGCAACCGCAAACTGGAGGAATACCAGAATATGAAAGTTAATCCGATCCCCGAAGGCTGTCACTCGATCACTCCTTATCTGCTGGTGCCAGATGTCGGGCGGTTGATTGAGTTTTTGAAAAAGGCGTTTGATGCGGTTGAGCGGGCGAAAATAGCGCGACCCAATGGCTCGATTCTTCATGCGCAGGTGCGCATCGGGGACTCGATCCTGATGATTGGTGAACCGCAAAGCCCGTGGAAGCCCATGCCTTCGATGCTCTACCTTTACGTTGCCGATGTTGACGCCACGTACAAGCGGGCCGTCGCGTCGGGCGCGATCTCCGTTAGTGAACCCGCCGATATGTTCTACGGTGATCGCAGCGCCTGCGTGAAGGACGTGGCGGAGAATTCCTGGTGGATCGCGACTCACAAGGAGGAATTGGCGACTGCCGAAATCCAGGAACGGGCCACGGCTTTCTTCAAGAAGATGGCCAAGCCGGCTGCCTAACATCCGCGAGGAGTTTCCGATGCCTGAGGCCCTTGACCCGGTAATTACAATCAGCCTGCTCGACCCGGTGGCGGGTTATGCGGTGCAGAGTTGGGAGTTTGATGGGGCGTCGGTGATTCGGATTGGGCGCGGCGAAACAAACGACGTGGTCCTCAGCGACACGACGGTTTCGCGGATGCACGGCGAACTCACTCGGACAGACGCCGGTTGGAATGTCACCGCCCTGGGCCGCAACGGTATTGTTGTCGGAGGTCACGCGATCACCGGTGCCACGCCTGTCACGCACGAAGCCGTCCTGCGTCTCGCCGCCGGCGGGCCGTACCTGGAGTTTCGGTTTGGACGGAGACGAAACACCCTCGCCGAGAGGCTCGACGAAGAACGGCGGTGGGCGGACGCACAGGAGCACGAGGAGGAGCGGCAACGCGCCGACCAGACCGATGCCACCGAAGTCGATTTTCGCAGGCGACCCGAGCCGCGGAAGCCGGCGCAGTGATCCGTTCGCTCGCGGTGGTAGTTAGCGCGAGGGTTCCGCTGAGGAAATTGACCCGGATTCGTGACCGGGGATGGCTGGATCCCCGCTCCTAAGACCTGAGTGATCAAAAAGAAGCTGCATCATCCTTTCCACGTCTTCAATGCCTCGCCTCGCGTTCGCCTCATTGCAGAACTTTTCCACATCTGACTTAATTGGCTCGAATGCCTTGAAGTCAATCGTTTCAGTTTGATATTCCTCTTTGAGTTCGTCGGGTTTTAGGTGCGCCACGTTATTGCGAAATGTAATCAGAGCTTTGATGGTTTGGAAAGGTTGTTTGTCTTCCTCGAGTCTGAGCTTGATCTTATCAGCCAATAGCCTTGTCTTCGCTTCTGGTCCTAGCGAGCGCTCGAAGCTGTCCCACGAGGGAAATAGTTTTCTGCCCAGGTAGTTCAGGTAGCCTTCAAACGCAAAGGCACTCAACAGAAGGGAGCCCAGCCACGAAAAATAACATCCCTCACGTTGTTCGGCGGATAGTTTCAGGAGTGTCTTTGCGCCATGTAAGGCGTCAAAATGGGGCCTGTAGTCACGTATCTTTTGCACTTTGTTGGGCATGCTGCACTCCGTTGAAATGATACAACATGACCGCAGTCTGGCGGAAGAAGATTGTGTAAGGCAACAGTGGTCGCTTCCGCGGTCGCCCTTCGTGCTATGGCGGACAAGTCCTCCTCCGCGAGGCCGCTACTGAGAGCGAACCGGTCGCTTCCGTAGCACGAGGAGGCCGCCGAGCAGGCTTCCGCCGACCAGCAGGAAGGTGGACGGCTCGGGGACGAAAGTGATTGTCGCTTTGAAATCGACGCCGGATGGATCGGTGAAGTTGTAGAGGTAAACGGTCAGGAAGTTCTGGCCGACCTGAAACAGTCCGGCGTTCGATGTCGCAAACACCGAGGGAGGGTTCGTGAAATTGATTTGATCTTCGATGAACGGCTGGCCTCCGAATGCGACGCCATTGAGGATGCCCGTCGCGACGTTGTCCGCAAATACCGACAACGACAACTGGGGACTGGAGAAACCAGCCGGCAAGGTAAACCCGACACGAAACAGCATGTCGGTGTTCTGGAGACCAAAGCCGACGTTGTTAAATGCGATCCATTGGGTTCCAGGGATCACGTTATAGTTGGGGTTCGCCGGTATGATCGTGGCGGGGTTGTACGTAGCGCCGCTGTCGGTGGAGACCTGAATGAGCGGGTCGGCCGATCCGAGGGATCCATTTCCGCTCACAATGGTTATCGTGTCGGCAAAGAGAGCCGGCGGCAAGCAGAGGGTTGCGAGAAGCAATGGAAGCAGGTACGAGCGACGGTTACGGAGACGATGCGTAGTGGGCATCATAATAGGCTTTCCTTTCGAAAGAGTTAACTCGCTTCGGGTGATAAACGGCACCACCTAAGGCGCAATTGTAGAGTTTCCCTGGTCTGCATGTCAACTGAAAGCACCCACCCCTTAGTCCCCTCCGAGGAGGGGAACAAACCAAAGTATCGTAAATTGATAATTTTACTGGACAGGGTGGGGCGGGATGGGTATAGTTGGCGTGGTTCTTTGAAAAGTCTGCTTCGCCAGGGCGCAAATACCCCTCACCTCAATCCTTTGCCGTATACGACAACTGCGTCTCGTCCAACTCGGCTCCCCCCGAGGGGAGAGGAGATGCCTGATGTGGATCATAGGCGGAGGCGTTGGCAGGCAAGATGGCCAAGAGAAGGCGGTGTTTGTCAGGGGAGGAGGGTGCCGCAAAAACATGCTTTCTGCGAAACGAACCCAAATCCATTTATGTCAAATCCGATTGGATGTATCTCTTAATTAGATGCTTGTGTAGATTACAGAAAAATGACAAATGGGTTCGTTTTTCGGAAATTCGTGTGGTTCGAGATTGCCGCGGAATACGACACTGCGGCGTGTCGTCGGACTCCGCTTTCGGTCGATTCATGTGCGCGGTCGGGAGACCGGCGCACAACAGGCGGGCAGAGTTCCGAAAGCGCGGGCGGGAGCCTACTTCGCGAGGGCGCTTCCTCCGTCGCCAAGGCTATGGAGGACGAGACGAAGGCCAAGCTGCCCGCGCCACCAGGCGGGGCAGAATACGGCAACAGGCGGGACGCCTGTTCAACGCGGAGTGGAGAAGGAGGAAGGTCGGCTGATTGGGACACTCTTTCGCATCGCTCTCCGTTGACACACCCCTTGGTGCGTGATACTTTTGCCCGCTCTTGGCGGGGCGCACATGACAGAAACCCAAGTGAATTACAAAGACACGCTGAACCTTCCGCAGACGGACTTCCCGATGAAGGCCAACCTGCCGCAGCGGGAGCCGGAGATGTTGGCGCGCTGGGACTCTACCGGACTCTACGAGAAGATCATCGCGTCGCGGCGTGACGCGCCGTTGTTCGTCCTGCACGACGGGCCGCCGTACGCCAACGGCGACGTGCACATCGGCACGGCGCTGAACAAGATCCTCAAAGACATCGTCGTCCGTCACGCGGCGATGACGGGGCATCGCGCGCCGTATCTGCCCGGCTGGGATTGCCACGGGTTGCCCATCGAGTTGAAGGTGCAGAAGGAGATCGAGAAGAAGGGCGAAAGACTTTCCGCCGCCGAGACGCGCGCCCGCTGCCGCGCCTACGCAGAGAAATATGTCGGCATCCAGCGCGAGCAGTTCCAGCGGCTCGGCGTGATGGGCGACTGGGAGCACCCGTATCTGACGATGTCGCCTGAATACGAATACGCCATCGTCGCCACGTTTTACGAGATGCGCCGCGCGGGTTACATCTATCAGGCGCTCAAGCCTGGGTACTGGTGCATCTCCTGCCGCACGGCGCTGGCCGCGGCGACGGCGGAGAGCGAATACAAAAATCACAAGTCGCCGTCGGTCTGGGTAAAATTCCCGCTCCAAGGCCAGGCGAACACGTTCGTGCTGGTCTGGACAACGACGCCGTGGACGCTGCCGGCGAATCTGGCCATCGCTCTGCATCCGGACGTGGACTACGTTTTCGCGAAAGTCGGCAACGAGACGTGGATTCTCGCGGAGAAGCGGCTCGAGGCGGTCGCGCAAAAGACGGGCGCGCAATTCGGCGTGGTCGCGCGCAAGGCAAAGGGCGCGGACCTGGTTGCGGAGAAACTCGTCGCGCGCCATCCGTTTATCGAGCGCGACTCGCCGCTGGTGCTGGCCGATTACGTGACGACCGAGGACGGAACCGGCTGCGTCCACACCGCGCCCGGACACGGGATCGAGGACGCCGAGACGGGCGACAAATACCAACTTGAGCCGCGTTGCTATTCGCCGGTGGACGACGCGGGGCGATTCGTGGACGACGGGCGCGTGCCACCGTGGCTGGTCGGCAAAGACGTCTGGGCGGCGAATCCACTGGTCGTCGCGCATTTGAAAAAGATCGGCGCGCTGGCGGGGCAAGAAGAGATCGAGCACAGCTATCCGCATTGCTGGCGCTGCAAGAACCCGATCATTTTCCGCGCGACACAACAGTGGTTCGTGAAGGTGGACAACGACACGCTGCGCCAGCGCGCGCTGTCGGCCGTGCGCGACCCGAAACAACTCCGCTTCGTCCCCGAATGGGGCAGGTTGCGTTTCAGCGGGATGCTGGCGGAGCGTCCCGACTGGTGCATCAGCCGCCAGCGCGTCTGGGGCGTGCCGATCCCGGTCGTGAGTTGCACCAAATGCGCCCATGATTTCCGCGAGGCGGAGGAAAAGATTCTCAAGCTCGTGCGCGAACGCGGGATTGATTGCTGGTTCACGCTGAGCGCCGGCGAACTGGTCGGCGCGAGCCAGTGCCCGAAGTGCGGGGCGACGGACTTGAAGAAGGAAGAGGACATCCTCGACGTGTGGTTCGAGAGCGGCTGCAGCCATCGCGCGGTGTTGCAGGGCAATCCCGCGCTGAAATTCCCCGCCGACGTGTATCTGGAAGCCACCGACCAACATCGCGGCTGGTTTCAAGTGTCGCTGCTCACCGCGCTGGCGACGGGCGAGCGCGTGCCGCCGTTTCACACGGTCATCACGCACGGGCTTCGGCTCGACACGGAAGGGAAAAAAATCTCGAAGTCGTCGGGCATCCCCGTCAACGCGGACGACTATGTCAACCGCTTCGGCGCGGACATCATTCGGCTGTGGTTCATCAGTGAAGATTACACGCACGACGTCATACAGTCGGACGAAAAACTTGTGATCGTCGGCGAGGCGTACCGCAAAATCCGCAACACGCTGCGCATCCTGTTGGGGAATCTTTACGATTTCGATCCCGCGCAGCATGCGGTCCCGCACGAGAAACTGGCGGAGATCGACCGTTGGTTGTTGTCTTCGTTGCAGGCATTGGTGGCCAACGTTCGGGAGGCGTATGATGACTACTCCTTCCATGCTGTCCATCAGGCGATCGGCGCGTTTTGCACGATCGAAATCTCGTCCTTTTACGTTGACGTAATGAAAGACCCGTTGTATACGCTTGCGCCCAATTCGGCGGA
>JBGOTY010000094.1:0-10452 GCA_041476745.1 Verrucomicrobiia bacterium
CTTGCTGAAACCCGAGTGCAGGGTCCGCAGGATTTCGGCGAGGGGGCTGGACTTGTCATGCCCCGAAGCACCCCAGATATGCAGCACATGCATTCCCGAGTACACCAGGTAGGTAAATCCATATCCTGCTGCAGCGGAGATGGTAAAGACGACAAATCGAAAGTCAGCACGCTCCATCCACTCGTCCAACTTGGCGCGGGTGTAAGTCGCGATGGTACTGGCTTCCCCCGCGTGCATTCTCATGGCTGGGTCGTCGTTTCCTTAGCGCATGATCAGCACAAAGCCGCAAAGCAATACGCCTGTCCAAAAGCCCGCCCAGATCAACGTCCAGACGGTGAGGCGTGGTTCCTCGTGGCTCTTCAGAGAGAATTCAGGCTCCAAGCTCATGGAATTAGGTGTGTTCATTAAGTTATCCGTTCTTGTCTTCAGTTTTATTTACAAATGCAGACGCGTGGTGCGCATCGAACATTCCCCTATACTGCAAACCTCGCGGTTGGCATGGGTTGCATGGGTTGTGCCAGAGAGAAGGAACTCGTAGAAAACGGATTCGCACGTATGCGAAATCGTCGTATTGCGTGGCATTTAAGGGGGCCAATAAAACGTAACTATTTTCAGTTAGTAAAAATCGGCCAGGAAACACCGGTGGCAAGTGTTCAGTGCGCTGAACACAGTGTTCAGTACACTGTCAAGTTGAACACGCAGTGGCTGGCAAGAGTCGGCGGCGGAGCCGTATCAAGGGTGCGGTTTGGCGGTGATATGGTAGACGGGCTGGATGATTCTTGCGAGACCGCCCATCACTGAGTTGCGCACGAGGAACGCCAGGGGCGTGTGCAGTACGCAAATCGTGATGATGGAACTGATGACGAGCGTTCGCAGGAACCCGGCCGCCATGCCGGCCCGTTTCTGCACGGTTTCCTCCGGCACCAGGCCCGTAATCTGTCGTCCCATCCATTCCCGGAACTGGCGCGCCAGATAGAACGCGCCCACGAGGATTCCGCCCCAACCCAGCGCGCCCGCCGCTTGGCCCGTGAGCTTATTGATCTCCTCGAACGCGTGATCCGTCCACCGCGCCAAGCCCGCGCCTGTGATCAGGGCCAGGGTTACACTGGCCAGGCGGGGCAGTTCGACGGACAACCCGCGACGCCAGCCTTTGCGAGTGCCCCAAGCCAGATACCCTGCTGCGGCGAAATCCGCCAACCCAAAGCTCATGGTGCGTTGCGCCTCATCGGAACCACGTGGAATCCTACGCATTGCCCACTGGCGCGGCAACGGATTTCATGTACAATTGTGTGACATGGTGGCGATTCGAAGGAACATCGCAGCGGGCACATTCCTGTGTCTCGGTGGTTGGCTTGCGGTTTGTGCGCTGGCGAAGACGGTGCGCGTCGAGGACGTGCGCGTGACGCCGGTCACGGCTGCTGACATTCAGAAGGCTGTGCGTGACTCGGGCGCGAAGGCGGTGTTGGTAAACATGTGGGCGACCTGGTGCGCCCCTTGTCGGGAGGAATTTCCCGGCCTCGTGAGCATGGCGCACAAGTATCAGGGGCAGGGGTTGAAGGTCCTGCTCGTCTCGGCGGATTCCGATGCGGACCTGCCGGCGGTGAAGAAGTTTCTCGCCGCGCACGGCGTGGAGTTTCCAGCGTACTTGAAGGCGGAGAAGGACCAGGCGTTCATCGACGGGATGGGCAAGCAATGGACGGGCGCGCTGCCCGCCACGTTCCTTTTTGACGGCAGCGGCAAACTGCGCGATTTTTGGGAGGGTGAAACCACTTTCAGCGCTTTTGAGCAGAAAGTGGTCGAAGTCCTTGGCAAACAAATGAAACCAACAGGAGGCACTCCGTGAAGAGAAATTCGTTATGGACGTTAATCGTATCGCTGTCGCTGGCCGGCAGCGCGTTTGGTCTGAACATCGGTGACAAAGCGCCGTCCACAACTGTGAAGATGAAAAACGTGGACGGGAAAGAGTTGTCGATTGCGGATGTCGCGGGCAAGAACGGCACGCTGGTCATCTTCTCGTGCAACCATTGCCCGTTCGTAAAAGCGTGGCAGGACCGCATCGCCGCCATCGGCAACTCCGGCAAGGACAAGGGTGTGGGTGTGATTGTCATCAACCCGAACGATCCCGCCAGTTATCCCGAGGACAGCTATGCCGAGATGCAGAAGCGCGCCCAAAAGCTGGGCTTCACGTTCCCGTACGTCGTAGATGCGACGTCGGACGTGGCGCGCGCGTTCGGCGCGACCCGCACCCCCGAGGCGTTCCTCTTCGACAAGGACGGCAAGCTGGTGTACCACGGGGCCATCGATGATTCGCAGGAAGCGGATGCCGTCACCAAGCACTTCCTGCAGGACGCCATCGCGGCAGCGGCCACGGGCCAGGCGATTCCGGTCAAGGAAACCAAATTCGTCGGCTGCGGCATCAAGCTCCGCGCCAAGACTTGAGTTGGGTTCACCACAATCGATAGAAGGAGGAGTGCCATGAGCAGGATCACTGTCGGTCAGGAGAATTCCACACCCATCGAGCTCTACTACGAAGACCACGGTACGGGCAGGCCCGTCGTGCTGATTCATGGGTGGCCGCTGAGCGGCGCTTCCTGGGAGAAACAGGTTGCAGCCCTGTTGGCTGCGGGTCACCGGGTCATCACCTACGACCGCCGGGGATTCGGCCGGTCCAGCCAGCCAACGACGGGCTACGACTACGACACTTTCGCCCAGGACCTGGACAAGGTTGTGACGAAGCTCGACCTGCGTGATGTTGCACTGGTCGGCTTCTCGATGGGTGGCGGCGAAGTGGCCCGCTACCTCGGCACCTACGGATCGAAGCGCGTGAGCAAGGCGGTATTCATCTCTTCGGTCCCGCCGTTCCTGCTGAAAACGGCTGATAACCCCGAGGGGGTGGATGGCAGCGTCTTCGAAGGAATCAAGAGAGCCCTTGCCGCGGACCGGCCGGCGTTCCTCTCCGCTTTCCTCGAGGATTTCTACAACGTCGATGTCCTCGGGGGCAAACGCATCAGCGACCAGGCCGTGCAATACAGCTGGAACGTCGCCGTCGGTGCCTCCGCCAAGGGCACCATCGACTGCGTGCCGGCGTGGGGGACCGATTTTCGCAAGGACCTGCCGCGGATCGACGTGCCCGCGTTGGTCATTCACGGCGATGCCGACCGGATTGTTCCGATCGCTGCCACGGGAATCCGGACTCAGAAGGCTGTCAAGGGAGCCCGCCTGGTGGTAGTGGAGGGCGGGCCACACGGTGTGACGTGGACACACGCGGACAAAGTGAACCTTGAGCTGGTGAACTTCCTCAAGTAGCGATTGCCCGCTTTCGGGGGAATCCTGTCACACCGGTTGCCGCGACTTTATCGACGCGGCGAAGACTCGAGGAACATTCATGAACACGACCCGACGACAGCGCAGCGGAGAAGCTGATCCGCACGGCAAGCAGCCCGTCCTCACCGCCGGTCCCACGCCGGAGAAAGCGGCTGCGACAATCTTGCTGATACATGGACGGGGTGCGGACGCGGAGAGCATCCTCTCACTGTACGAGGAGTTGGGCGCCGAAAAACTAGCAGCGATCGCACCGCAAGCGGTCGGTGGTACTTGGTACCCACATTCCTTCCTGGCGCCGCTCGATGCGAATCAGCCGTATCTGGACTCGGCGCTGGGTCGGCTCGATTCCCTCGTTGCCGATCTTCTGGCCCGCGGAATTTCGAGTGAACGGATCATCCTGCTGGGTTTCTCGCAAGGAGCGTGCCTCACGTTGGAATTCGTCGCGAGACATGCTCGGCACTACGGCGCGGTGATCGGTCTGACAGGCGGACTCATCGGGCCTCCCGGTACCCCGAGGAATTATCCGGGCTCGCTCGCCGGCACCCCGGTATTCCTCGGCACGAGCGATCCTGATCCGCACGTCCCGTTCGAGCGCGTGAAGGAGACAGAGGCTGTACTGAGCCAGATGGACGCAAAGGTGGAACTCCGCCGTTATCCCGGCATGCCGCACACGATCAATGACGACGAGATCGACGTCTGCCGAAAGTTGCTGCAGAGCGTCATTGCCGCCAAGCAGAAGGACTGACCATGACGAACCCAGAGAAAACGATCCCCGGACTTCATCATGTCACTGCCATCACCGCCGATGCGCAGCAGAACATCGACTTCTATTGCGGCGTGTTGGGCTTGCGGCTGGTGAAACTGACGGTGAATTTTGACGATCCCGGGAGCTATCACCTCTACTACGGCGACGAACTGGGGCGTCCGGGAACAATCCTGACTTTCTTTGCCTGGGCCGGCGCGTATCGCGGACGAATCGGACCGCCGCAAGCCACGGTCACCGCGTTCGCCGTTTCGTTGGGTGCCATCGATTACTGGTCCAAGCGCTTGAAGGAAAAGGGTGTGGATGTGAAAGCGGGCGTCGATCGTTTTGGTGAACGCGTCCTCGGTTTTTCCGATCCGGACGGAATGCGGCTGGAAATCGTCAGCGCGGCGGAGGTGGTGGAACCGAAGGGTCAGCCTTGGGCGGCTGGTCCCGTTCCCATTGAGCACGCCATTCGCGGGTTCCACAGCGTGACGATTTCCGAGGAGGGATACGAGAACACCGCCAAACTCCTGGCGGAAGTGATGAGTTTCAAATCCGTCGGCAGCGAGCAGAATCGCTTTCGCTATCGCGCCGGCACGGGCGATGGATTTGCGTCCACGGTCGATCTGCTCTGTGTACCGGATGCCCAGCATGGCGGCATGGGGGCCGGTGTCGTCCACCACGTTGCGTTCCGCACGAAAGACGATGCGCAGCAGAAAGCCTGGCACCAAGAGATCGCCGGCAAAGGGTTCAACGTGTCGCCGGTGATGGACCGCACCTATTTCCACTCGATCTATTATCGTGAACCGGGTGGCGTACTGTTCGAGATCGCCACGAACAATCCGGGTTTTACCGTCGACGAGCCGGCGGAGCAACTGGGAGCGAAACTGATGCTGCCGCCATGGTTGGAGCGAGACCGTGCAGCCATTGAGCGGGCCGTGCCGCCAGTGCGCTTGCCCACGAGTCGCGCATGAACGCGCGATCTTTTGGAATGAGGATTCCATAATGCGAGCTGTTGTCATTCATCAATTCGGCGACCCAAAGGTGTTGAAAGTGGAAGAGGTACCGACGCCTGAACCGCGCGGCGACGAAGTGCTCGTCGCTATCAAAGCGGCGTCGATCAATCCCAGCGATGTGAAGAATGTTGCCGGAACCATGCACGGCACGACGCTCCCGAGGATTCCCGGTCGCGATTTTGCAGGGGCCGTTATCGCGGGAGCTGACGATCTCATTGGCCGCGAAGTCTGGGGAACCGGCGGCGACATCGGCTTTACCCGTGATGGCTCGCACGCCGAGTACATCCTCCTGCCGACGACGGCGGTGACGCCAAAGCCCGCAGCACTGTCGATGGACGCGGCGGCGACCGCAGGCCTGGTGTTCGTCACCGCTTGGGCTGCCATGGTGACGGCTGCGGGAGTGTCGTCTGGTGAGACGGTGGTGATTATTGGCGCCGGCGGCGGAGTCGGCTCGGCTGCGGTCCAGATTGCCAAAGCCTCTGGGGCGCGAGTCGTCGGTGTGGTGCGCTCGGACGATGATTTCCCGTCGGCACGGCAAAACGGCGCTGACGAAGTGATCAATGCCCGATCAGCGAATATCGCTGATGCTGTCCGATCCATCACGAAGGATCGCGGGCCGGAGGTTGTCTTTGATACCAGCGGAGTGATGTTTGCCGAGAGCGTTGAGGTGGCGGGCATGGCCGCGCGAATCCCGGTAATCACGGCCCCGGCTGATGGAAAGGCTTCCTTTAACCTGCGCGGCGTTTATCGCAAAGAGCTTCGTGTGCTGGGCGTCGATACTCGAACCCTGGATGCCGTCGCCTGTGCTAGATTGCTGGTACAGATGGCACCCCGCTTCGAGTCCGGACAATTCAAGGCCAAGCCGGGCAGGCCTTTGCCTCTGGCCGCAGCGGTGGAAGCGTATGAGCAAGCTGCGCACGGAGGCGGACGAATCGTGCTGCGGCCGGATCTCCAAATATGAATGAGGTTCTCCATTTCACGGCTCATTATGGGTTGCTGCTACTGTTTGTGGTTGTCTTCATTGAACAGTTGGGCGCGCCTCTACCATCTCCACCGTTCCTGTTGGCGGCGGGCGGTCTGGTAGGCATTGGGAAAATGAATCCTGTCCTCGCGCTCGTTTCGCCCACGTTGGCATCGTTGCTGGCGGACAGTATCTGGTTTTATCTCGGTCGCGTCCGCGGCAGTAGCATCTTGCGTCTCCTTTGTCGCATCTCCATTGAGCCGGATACGTGTGTTCTGCGAACCGAGAGCATTTTCGTGCGGTACGGTATGCGAGGCATTGTGTTTGCGAAATTCATTCCGGGTCTCGGAACCGTTATGCCGCCGCTGGCGGGGATGTACGGCGTGAGTATCCGTCGGTTCCTTGCGTTCGACGGTCTTGGAGCGTTGCTGTATTCCGGGGGCTTTATTTTGCTAGGGATTCTCTTTAGCAACCAGCTCCAGCAGGTGGCCGACGCGTTGGATCGGCTGGGACGGGGCGCGCTGGTTTTATTGGGTGCGCTGTTCGTGGCATACATCGCCTTTAAGTACCTGCAACGGCAGCGCACGCTGCGCAAACTGCAGACCGCACGAATCACCGCGGAGGAACTTCGACAGCGGCAAGAAGCCGGAGGAGATGTTTTTATTGTGGATCTGCGATCGCCGATGGCCGTGCAAGGCGACCCTTATCGCATTCCCGGCGCGCGGCATCTGCTCATGGACAAAGTGGAAGAATGGCTACCCAGTATCCCTCGCGATCGGGAGGTGGTACTTTATTGTTCCTGCCCGAATGAAGCCAGCGCTGTCCGCACGGCGTTCCTCCTCCACAGGCGCGGAATCACGCGTGTCCGACCGCTATTGGGTGGCCTGGATGCCTGGCGGGAGCGAAACTATCCCGTTGAAGCACATCTGCCAACGCAACCGGATCAATAATCACCCAAGGAAACCAACGATGAGAGACGCACTGTCAAAAGGAACGCTTACACCCCCCGTAGGAAAACAGGACCACGTCCAAGGTCCGTCGACCGCGATCGTGACTTTGGTTGAATATGGCGATTACCAATGTCCGTTTTGCGGCAACACGCATCCGATCATCAAGAAGCTCCAGAAACATTATGGCGATCAATTGCGATTTGTCTTTCGCAATTTTCCCCAGGTCAGAGTCCACGCCTACGCCCAGCGGGCCGCCGAAGCCGCCGAAGCCGCGGGCAGCCAGGGCAAGTTCTGGGAGATGCACGACTACTTGTACGAGCATCAGGAGGCACTGGACGTCGAGAACCTGGCGCGCGCCGCCAGCGTGCTCGGCCTGGACAGGGTGAAGTTCAACCGCGAGGTCGCCGAGCGCGTTTATGCCGACCGAGTGGGGCGGGACATTCAGAGTGGGATTGATAGCGAAGTGGGCGGTACGCCGACGATCTTCATCAATGGCGTACGCAACGACGATGATGATGATTTCGAAACGTTGAAAGCGAAAATCGATGAAGCCATCACGCTCGGCAAGGCATCGAAAGGAAAGCGACGTTCCTGATTATGGCGAAACCAGTGATATGGACAGTGGATGACGACCCCGACGTGCTGCGGGCCGTGGAGCGGGACTTACGGCGGCAGTATGGAAATCGGTACCGCGTCATGGCGGCCGATTCCGGTGCGGGGGCGCTGGAGTCGGTGAAGCAATTGAAGTTGCGCAACGATCCGGTCGCGTTGTTCCTGGTCGATCAACGGATGCCGCGCATGTCGGGCGTGGAGTTTCTGGAAGCGGCACTGGAGTTCTATCCTGAGGCCAAGCGCGCCCTGCTCACCGCGTACGCGGACACCGACGCGGCGATTCGCGCCATCAACTCCGTGAAGATCGATCATTACCTGATGAAGCCGTGGGACCCGCCTGAAGAGCGCCTCTATGGAGTTGTGGACGATTTGCTCGACGATTGGCAGGCAGGATTCCGCCCGCCGTTTGAAGGAATTCGGATTGTCGGCCACCGTTGGTCGCCACATTTCAACCAAATCCGGGATTTTCTGGCGAGAAACTCCATTCCGTACCAGTTGTTGGACGCCGAAACGGATGAGACGGCCCACCAGTTGATGGAGAGCAGCGGCGTCGATGGCAAACAACTGCCTCTGGTCGTTTTTTCGGACGGCACGCATCTCTCCAACCCAACCTCGGCCGCGGTTGCCGAGAAGCTCGGGTTGAAGACCAAGGCGGAGTTGCCATTTTATGATTTGGTGATTGTCGGCGGCGGGCCGGCCGGGCTGGCGGCAGCGGTTTATGGAGCAGCGGATGGGTTGGGAACGCTGCTCATCGAGCGGGAAGCTCCCGGCGGACAAGCGGGACGGAGTTCCCGTATCGAAAACTACCTTGGTTTTCCGACCGGGCTCAGCGGTTTTGACCTCGCCCGGCGGGCGGTCAGCCAGGCCCGGCGGTTTGGTGTGGAGATTCTCGCCCCGCAAGAAGTGACCGGAGTGCGGGTGGACGGACCGTCGCGTTTTGTCACGCTGGGCAACGGTACGGAAATTGGCTGCCGCGCGCTGTTGATCGCCACGGGCATTGCCTTTCGCAAAGTGGATGTGCCGGGCGTGGAGGAGTTGAATGGCGCGGGCGTGTACTACTACGCGCCGATGACCGAGGCGCTGTCCTACAAGAATGAGGATGTGTATATCGTCGGCGGGGCGAATTCGGCCGGCCAGGCAGCGATGTATTTTTCCAAGTATGCGCGGAGCGTCACGATGTTGGTGCGCGGCGATTCGCTTTCGTCGAACATGTCGCAGTACCTGGAAGACCAGATTGCGGCCACGAAGAACATCGCGGTGAGGCTGAACACGAGCGTCCTGGAAGTGAAAGGCACCGGACGCTGTGAAACCATTACACTGATGAATAACAAGACGTGTGCGAGGGAAACTGTTCCCGCCAGCGCTCTCTTGTTTTATGTCGGCGCGATTCCGTACACCGATTGGTTGGGCGGTATCGTCGAGCGGGACGCGCAGGGGTATATTTATTCGGGAGGGCATTTCTTGAAGGGAGGAAAGCGGCCGAACGGCTGGACGCCGGACCGCGATCCGTTCATGCTCGAAACCAGTGTGCCGGGGATCTTTGTGGCCGGCGACGTACGCCATGCGTCGACCAAAGGGGTCACCTCCGGCGTGGGTGAAGGCGCGATGGCCGTGAAGCTCATCCACCAGTATCTCAGCACGGTGTAATTTATGGACGCATCGACACTTCGCGCGTTGCAGGCGATCCCGCTCTTCGCCGATTTATCGGAGGCGCAAGCGAGTTGCTTCGAGCGGGGGGAGATTATCGAAGCCGAAGCTGGCAAGATCCTGGCGACCGAGGGCGAGCCGCTGGAATCTTTCTACGTGCTGTTGGAAGGCGAAATGCGCGCTAGTAGGAACTACAGCAACCAGGCGATCCTGATGGGCGTTATGAAGCCGGGAATGTTCATGGGTGAAATATCCCTCTTGCTCGACAGCCCCAATCTCGCGACCGTGCGCGCGTTGAAGCCCTGCCGGTTGTTTCGATTGGGCAAAAACGAATTCTGGCAGATGTTGAGCACGTGCCCGTCGATCGCGAGCGAGATCTTCCGCACGATGGCGACTCGTGTGAAGAACATGGAAGGCTACTCCCAGCAACGCGAGAAACTCGCGTCGCTCGGCACGATGGCCGCGGGCCTCGCCCACGAGTTGAATAATCCGGCGACGGCGGCGCGCCGGGCTTCGGCCAATTTGCGGGAGGTTGTGGAAAACCTCCAGTCGTTCGCCTGTGAACTTCATGAACTGCTCACGCCGGAACAGTGGCAGCACCTCATTGACGTTTCGCAGGGCGCTCTCTCGCGAGTTGGCAAGTCCGAGCCGCTGGATTCGGTCACGCGCAGCGACCGCGAAGAAGAAGTGGCGACGTGGTTGGAGCAACATGGTGTGGCCGATGGATGGAAACTTTCACCCGCATTTGTGGGCGTTGGTTTGGACGGGAAGGAACTGATGTCCCTTGCCGGGAAGCTTCCCGCCAAGGCACTGGGGTGCGCGTTTGGTTGGTTGGAGGCCAGCCTGTCATTGAATTCGTTGCTGAACGAGATCGACGGAAGTACGACGCGCATCGCCGAGTTGGTCAAAGCCGTCAAATCCTATTCCTACATGGACCAAACGCCCATGCAGGAAATCGACGTGCACGAGGGAATCGAGAACACGCTGACGATGCTCGGCCACAAACTCAAGAATGTCGCGGTCACGCGCAAATTCGATCGCGCGATTCCGCGCATCATGGCCTACGGCGGTGAACTCAACCAGGTGTGGACCAATCTGCTCGACAACGCCATTTACGCCGTCAAAGGGACGGGGAAAATCTGTGTCGCCACGTTCCTGGATGACGACCAGGTGGTGGTGGAGATTGCCGACAATGGC
>JBGOTY010000095.1:0-10403 GCA_041476745.1 Verrucomicrobiia bacterium
CGAGTTACAGCATACACACTAAGAGCATTATATCTTCTAAAGAGAAAAGTGCTCTTGAGTGATGAAGCTAACATCTCGGTATTCAACTTCATTCGACTGATCAGCCGATGCTACGACTTCCCGACAAACATGCCTGTATATAATTTAGTTAAGGTCGAACGAGAAGCCGCCGCACTGGTGATCTTACGCCTAGCACAGGCTGAATGGCCCCCGCGCCTGAGCGTCAAAGAAGGTTTGCGCATGTACTTAGATCCCGACCTGAAGCTGCTTTGCTGCAAAGGCCGGTTCCACTACCTAACTAC
This sequence comes from Verrucomicrobiia bacterium, assembly GCA_041476745.1. Taxonomy (GTDB): domain Bacteria; phylum Verrucomicrobiota; class Verrucomicrobiia; order Palsa-1439; family Palsa-1439; genus Palsa-1439. The sequence continues at coordinate 303 of JBGOTY010000095.1, forward strand.
ATACGACCCCGATGCCGGGGACCCTATCTATTTACCAATGGAATCACATGTGACCGCTTTATTAATAAAAAAGTCACATATGAAACTAATGCATGCTGGCCCTCTCATCCTTTTGGCAACGATGCGTGCATCTGGGGATCGGTACGCAACCTGACCGAGTTCGATGAGAAGAACCATTGGATCATCGATCGCGGCGATGGGATCCCGTCAGTGAACCTGGTGATCCTGAGTTTCGTGCAACCGTTGAAGTTGCTCAGCAAGGTCACTGATTCACAGACATTGAACGGCGTGCCCGTGGGCATGACGCCGGATATTGTGAAGTACTTTACGAGCCACGGCGTTCGTGTGATGCTCTCGATCGGCGGCATCACGTATGTCAAATTCTGGGACCAGGCGCTGGCAACCAATGCGACGCAGCTTGGATTAAACGCCGCCAAAGTGGCGCAACAACTGGGAGTCGGAATTGAAATTGATTACGAAGGGGACTCTAATGCCAGCCTGACCGGGTTGCAGGCGTTCATCAACGCCTATCGTTCGGTGATACCCTACGACGCATCGGGAGCGAATCCGGCTGCACGTTTGACCGTCGACCTTGCCGCCGGGGACCGTTGGCTGATATCTCTGGCGGCCAAAGCGACGCGGGATTGGCTATCGACCACGAATCCCGTGCTGGATTATGCGAACGCGATGGTGCCGAGCCGTCAACCCGGTGCTTCTTCCGCCGAGTCGAATTGGCAGGAACACATCAAGGGGAACCCGCGGATGAGCCCGCCGATCCCGCCGCTGGCCCCGGCCAAGCTCACCGGAAGCCTGTTTCTCACCGGTCGCGGGGTCACTGCGGAATGCAAGAGCTTCACCAGTTCGGTGAACTATGCCGCTCGCAATTACGTGGAGACTGTGGCCCCGAATGGCGCGGGGACGACGCCGGGCATGCTCGGCTACATGTTCTGGGCTGCCGAGTGCGAAGGCACGAAGACAACCTGTACGACGCCGCCGAACACGTGCGAGGGAGGCCTGGGAGCCGGCTCCAAGTTCTTCAATATCCCGATCCCCCTGCCGGCCCTGCGCCAGCAGTGACCCAATTCCGCACCTCTTTCGTGGTAGAACCTCTACCGTACAACCTCAATCGCCACGCCCAGCGGTTCTACCGGGTCAGGCTCACGATTCCGTGAGGATGCACGCGTGGGAGGAAATCGGCTCCCTGCTTTGGAAGACTTGCGAACTTTGCGATTTGAATTGCCAAGGACCGCCACTTACTGGCCAGCTTGCAGTCGCGCGAGCGCGTTGCGCGCCTCGGTGAAATCAGGGTTAATCCGCAACGCCTGCTCGTAGTGTCCGATGGCGTTTTGACGTCTGCCTGCTTGTTCCAAGGCGGCTCCCAGGTTGCAGTGCGCCTCGGCGTAATCGGGCTTGATCCGTAACGCCTGCTCATAATGCCCGATTGCGTCCTCGATCTTGCCCGTTTGCTGCAAGGCGAACCCCAAGCGGTTGTGAGCCATCGCAAAATCGGGCCTGATCCGCAGCGCCTGCTCATAGTGCTGAATCGCCTCCTCGAATTTGCCCGCATGTGCCAGAGCATTTCCCAAGTTGCAATGAGCCTCCACCAAATCGGGCTTGATCCGCAGTGCCTGCTCGTACTGCCGGATCGCATCGTCAAGGTTGTCGGTCTGCCGCAGGCAATTCGCCAGGTTATAGTGCGCCTCGGCGTAATCAGGCTTAATCCGCAACGCCCGTTCGAAATGTCCGATGGCGTCCTGGAGTCTACCGGCTTGTTCCAAGACGACCCCCAGGTTGTTGTGTGCGTCGGCGTAATCGGGCTTGATCCGCAATGCCTGCTCGTACTGGCGGATCGCACCGTCAAGGTTGCCGGTCTGCCGCAGACAATCCGCCAGGGTATAGTGCGCCTCGATGTCGTCGGGTTTGATCTGCAACGCCTGCTCGTACTGGATGATTGCCTCCGGAACTTTGCCGACTTGCAGCAGGGCAAAACCAAGGTTGCGATGGGCGCTGGGATTGTCTGGATTGATTCGCAGAGCCTGTTCGAAGTGCCCGATCGCCTCCTGGATGCGGTCCGCTTGGTCCAAGGCGACCCCCAGGTTGTTGTGTGCGTCGGCGTAATCGGGTTGGAGTCGCAGCGCCTGCTCATAGTGATGAATCGCCTCCTGCACCCGGCCCACTCGCATCAAGGTGGCGGCCAAGTTGTTGTGTGCCTCGGCGTAATACTCAACGCTCGCCAAAAGGTTAAACACCACTGAGAAGCCCAACAGCAGACCGTACCCTCCGCGCACCGCACGCCGCCAGACGGGCCGGCCAACCAGCACGCGCTCTAATCCGAGGATGCCGACCACGGCCAACAGCAGGAGTGCCGGCAGGAAATCCACTTCATAGCGGAAGATCGCGCATTCGTAGAGCCCAACGGTCAACGCGCAAATCCCAAACAGCAGGGCCACCGCCGTCACAAACCAGCGCAAGACCGAGCCTGCCTGCCCGGACCGACCCCGCCACGCCAGCGGCACGGCCAGCGCCAGCCACACCACTGGAATATTGGTCAGGATGCCGAAGGGTCTCCCAACCTGCGCATAACCTGCCGGGAAGGGTGGCACAGTGCATCCATGCACGAAGGGGGAATGAACGCTCCACCGCGCCGGCCCCAGAAAATTGACCCGGAAATTGAACCAGAGATAACGCAGGTTGAAGAACTGCCGCGCAACGAGCCTGCGTATCGTCAACTGGTAGTGCAGGCCGAATTCGAACGGATTGTCAAATCGCAGGTTGTTATACAGCATTAGCCCCAACCCAATCAGCGCAATGGGGCCCATCGCCGCCATCAACTGAGCCCCAATCTGCCGCCGCTCCCGCCACGATTGAACCACCGGCACTAACAGGATGACCGCGCCAAACAGCAAAGAGGGCCGCGCCCCCACCGCCAGCCCGTACGCCACACTCGCTGCCGCCAGCCACCGGCACCTCCGCTCCGGCTGGTGCAACGCGCACCAGATCGCCGCCAATGCGAGCATCGTCAACATATACCCGCAACTGATCGGCACTTCGTAGACATCGGCCTGCGACAAAAGCACCGGCACGCCTGTCGCCAAACCGAGTGCCAGCGCGCAGGCCGCCACCACCCTAACGCTCACTTCGGCAAAGTAGCGCCGCCACAACGCACGCAGCAGGCCCACGCTGACCAGAAAGCCTATCGTACAAAAGATCGCCACGGCCTGCCGGTGAAACAGGTACTGGCCTGTCAGAGTGACGAACGGCCAGAACAATACCAAGGCAGGCGTGACTCCGAAGTAGAGGTAGAGCCGGCCCTTGTAGTAACTCAGGTCGAGCATGGTGTAAGGCGGGAACCGATAGGGTTCATTGGCGGTCGGATCATAAGGGTCAGTCAGTTGCGCGAGCCCGGGCGGCACCTCTTTTTTCAGGCTCAGCTGGCCGGCGCGAAAGCCCTGCACCAGTAAATTGTAGTACGAGTCCCCCGCATTCGGGCTCACCAATTCCAGCACGCCCGACTGGGCCATGTACGCGTACACCCCGATGACCAGTGCGCACACTGCGGCCAGTGATCTCCACGTGTCTCTCATCGTACCAGTGATTTTTCTCCCACAATCCGTGCTTCCGGGGAAATAGCTCACACCGATCTGCCAAGCGTCAAGTCCAAACACGGACAGTGGAGCGCCGTTTCACCAAAAGCAAGTTGGGAGGACTTATTCAATAACGCAACGTTCGCGGTGTGAGGGCTGCTGACAAAAAGAGGCCGTTGGGAGAGGAAATTGGCTCCCCGCTTTGGACGGTTTGCGAACCGTGCCCAGAGAAGCGAATCCGCTCCAAGCGGGTCAGGAAGAGCAGCGACGCGAACGACAACAGCCAAGAAACGTACCGACACCCAACGCCATCAAGGCCCAAGGGGTGGGTTCGGGGATTACAGCCGCAACAAACAGCGGATCATCCAAGCCTGAGTTGGCGAACAGAGACCCGTTCCCACTCGAATCGAATTTCTCAATCGTATTGTTCCCAAAGTTCGCCGCTAAGAGATTGCCGCTGCTGTCAAAGGCAACACCAAGAGGGACGTTTAAACCTGAGTTGGCGAAGACTGTTCCATGTCCGCTCGCATCGAGTCTCTCAATCGTGTTGTTGCCTGAATTCGCCACGTAGAGATTGCCACTACCGTCAAAAGCAAGACCAAAGGGGGCATTCAAGCCCGACTGGAAGTCTGCGAAGATGGACTTATTTCCACTCGAATCGAATTTCTCGATGTCCCAACTGATCGGGTCCGCGCCGTAGAGATTCCCGTTGCCATCAAATGCAAGAACCCGAGAGCCCACGCCCGAGGCGAAGACCGACCCATGTCCGCTCGCATCGAACTTCTCAATCGTAAAGCTGTTAAAGTTTACCACGTAGAGATTCCCGCTACTGTCGAAGGCGAGACCCTCAGGGCCATTCAAGCCTGAGTTGGCGAACACGGATCCGTGTCCGCTCGGATCATATTTCTCGATCGTATTGTAGCCGGAGTTCGCCACGTACAGATTGCCGCTGCTATCAATCGCAAGGCCCGAGGGTCCCGACAGCCCTGAGCTAGCGAACACAGTCCCTTGGCCGCTCGAATTGAACACCTCAATTGTGTTGTTGGTATAATTCGACACGTAAAAAGTGTCGGCTTGGGCGGAGTTCGGGGAAAAGAACAAGCGCGCGAGCGCGACGAGTCCGAGATACAGTGCTTTCGCTGGTCTGTTCATGTGCTGCCCTAGGCTATCAAACGCAGGAAATAACTCGCTTTCATGGTGATTATACAACAGACCGTTTTACGATTGCGAATGAAAAAGACTGCCAAAAAGTGGCTCGGTGGTAACCACTGCAAAGAAAATTGGCTCCCCGCTTGGGACGATTTGCGAACCTTGCGGTTTGAACTGCCGAGGTAATCGGACTCGTCGCGTGATCGCGTTGATTTGAAATGCTGCAATGAATCGCCACGAGCCTATCAGTTCGTTTGTCTGTACCGGATACCGAGGGCGAGAGCGGCCAAACCAAAGGACAGGAGTAGCGCAGTAGACGGTTCAGGCACGGCGCTGCCTCGCAGCTCGATGTTATCCAGGTATTGGTATGGGGTGTCGCCGGCGCCAATCCCATAACCACGGCGCATATCAACGGCAATTTCGTGAGTTCCTGCTGTAACTGTGCCGATGAAGCCAAGCGAGGACCGTTCCGTCTGGAAAGGGTTGATGAAGCCGAACCCATGGCTGTTAACGACGGTTCCGTCCAGGAGAAGCTCAAATGTCCCAGCATCTGCGTTGTTTCCGGCGGTGCTTTGAACCGCGATTTTGAGGACAATGGTCAACTGACCCGCGTTGAGCACTACATCTTGAAGGATACCACCGCCCCTTCCCAGGCCTCCGCCGCCAATACCGCCGCTGGTTTCGCCTACTTCGAATTGCGCACTGTGTGAAGGCACGCCGGTGCCCGCCGTGTCGAACAAGGTCACCTGGGCTCCACCGACCCCGCCATTGGGATCGTTAAAAAGAGTCCATCCCGTGAAATCGCCGGTTTCAAAATCCCCGTTGATCAACTGCGCTTGGGTGACTCCTGGCACAACAAGCAGCAATGCGGGAATCAAGGATTTCAAATATGCGGGCTTCATTGTCTTTTGGGCGCTCCCGATCCCACGATTGATTATCTTAAAGTCGTCGGGGAAGATCAAGCGCGAAACGCGGAGATGTCTAACGATCGAGCTAGCAATGCTTGTTTGATACCCTATGGAACAGCGAGGAAAGCAATAAAGCGGAGTTCCCGCTTTGGACGATTTGCGAACCTTGCGGTTTGAATCTCTGAGGGTTGCCAACCATTTACCTAATTACAAAGAGCGGCGTTGTAATCGCAGACCGCCGCATTGGCAATCCGATTTCACTCAACCTTCCATTTGTCCTGGAGAAAGGTGAGAAAGCGATTCGAGAAGTTCCAAGATGCCGCTATAAAGGTAGAGTTGCCGTGCACGCCAGAATTGTCTTGCTTTCGCGGCGAGTTTTTGTTTTACTTTGCGCTTCTTGGAGAAGTGTAGTAGTTGGAGCCATGTTCGCGTCCCGCGTTGAATTGATGGCATGACGTTGTTTACTGACAGTCAAGGCGAAGGAGAACGAACGCGATGAATCGCAAAATCAAACCAATGCCTTGGAGTGCGCTTACCCGGTCTGGCAATCACAGGTAGAAGAAGCGAACTATGAAAACTAAAAACGTTCTTTGCGGGCTGGCCCTTTTGGCGCTGGCAGGAACTGCTGAAGCCGCAGGCCCCACCAGTACGCTTTACCTGACCGCAGGAGATCAACATCACAATTTGGAAGTGCTTGCGGGCACCACCACCGCGATAGTTTCCACGCAAGAAGAAACCTCTGCAAATGGTGAATATCCCATTGCAGTTTCCGGCGGGACCATCCGCACTGGGGGAAACGGTCAGTTTGGCGCCCCGAGGCTCGGTTCCACGTATGACCTGAACTTTAACTACATCGGGCCCCGGTTGGCGAATCCGCTCAACAATATCTTAGACGGCACGACGGACGGCAAGCATAACTACGGCATTAATTTCCAATCCGGCGGTGTTTATCAATGCAATCTCGATTGGAGCTCGCCAACCCCTATGTTTAATGCCACTGGTGGCAGCCCTTTCTTGGGGATTAGCTATGATCCTTTTAACAATAGTCTGTGGGTTGGGAATGGCGGCGATAGCATTACGGATTATTCTTTGACTGGAACGCCTTTGTCCTCTTTCAGCACCCCTGGCAGCGCGGACTTTGCGCTCGCTTTCGATGGGGCTGATGGAACTCTTTGGGCAATGAGTGGCTTTGATAGCGGTAGTTTCAATCAATACAGCACGAGCGGGACATTACTGCAAACAATGAACATCACCAACAATGACAACATTATTGGCGGTGAATTTGCACTTGTCAGCGTTCCCGAACCAACCACGCTGGCACTAGCTAGTTTAGGGGGGTTGTCCCTGATGCTGTTCCGTCGCCAGCGGAAGTAAGTCATTTGTTTTCAATTACCCCGCTCTGGGAGACGAGAGCGGGGGTTTTTGTTTTTCATCATTGGTGGGAATATATTTATCAAAAGAAGCTTGCGGAGAACTGACGGGCTTCGTCAATCGCATATGACCTGCTTAAGCACGTGCATGATCGCCTGCCCGTAGCCTACCCCCATCTCGAATTCTGGGCTTCGACAGCCCACGCTCTCAGTGGCGCGGGCGGTAAGGAACATCTTAATTTTAGGTCGCATTCCGCTGGATGGGAAATTGGCTCCCCGCGTTGGACGGTTTGCGAACCTTGCGGCTTGAGCTTTCGAGGAGCGTTTACGCGATCACCAGAACCAACCCTTCTTCTCCTTCCTTGGGCCTTTCACAAACTGACGTGCCGCGCTAAGTGTCTTCGGATAGGGACCAACATGCGAATGGAAAAGAAAACCATTCAGGATCAGTAGCTCCGCCTTTTTCCATTGATCGCTAGCGTGGCGGCGTGGCGCACGGAAGGCTTGACCGGCGAAATGGAGTTTTTCTCCACATTCGGGGCAGGGATAGAGCGGTGGCGTCCAAGAGAGGTCCTGCGTCTTTATGCTCCCTTTCATTGGCCCCTCTGGTTTTTGGAACACCTTGCGACACTTGAAACACGCGAACTTAATCATCGTCTGCCTCTGCCACCGAACTATTTAGCCACTTACGCCGAATCACATTAAACCTGTGGAAGAACCGCGAGGAAAGCACAAAAAGGAGTCCCCGCTTTGGACGATTTGCGAACCTTGCGGTTTCAGATTCCGAAGCGCTTGTAACGACTGGCGAATACTACACCACCACCTAGCACCACCAGAATCCATGTGGCTGGCTCGGGGACTTGGAAGGCGATAAGAAGCGGCGTGTCCAACCCCGACGCAAAAACCGTTCCGTTCCCGCTCGAATCAAACTTCTCGATAGTGTTGTCAAGCGCCATAGCCCCGTAGAGCGTTCCCACGCTATCAAATGCCAAACCAATCGGACCGTTCAGACCTGAAGCAAACAGGGTCCCGTTTCCCTGAGAGTCAAACTTTACAATGGTTCCGCCGTTTGGTGGGCCAAAACCATCAAACTGGTCGCCAAAATTCGATACATAAAGATTGCCGTTCTTGTCAAATGCGATACCCGTGGGGTGATTCAAACTACTGGTCGCAAAGATAGTCGCCGTTCCAAACCGATCATACTTTACGATGTTATCACCTTCCACATTGGCACTGTAAAGAAACCCATTGTTATCGATCGCGAGACCGTAGGGATTATGTAAGCCAGAATTGAAACGTGTGGAGTCGGTAAATACGGTTCCATGACCAGTCGAATCAAACTTCGCAATCGACCCCACAAAGGGAAGCTGTGGCTCGTTAAGACTAGCCACATAGAGATTCCCGTTGGTATCAAACGCCATGCCTGCAGGACCATCCATCAGTGAGTTCGCAAACACTGTTCCCTGCCCGCCGGAGTTGAACTTCTCAACCGTGTTGTTGTTGAAATTCCCGACGTAGAGATTGCCACTACTATCGAAAGCCAGCCCGAAAGGACCCGATAGGCCAGTGCTTGCAAATACCGATGCCTGCCCATTTGGGTCGATAACGTCGACCGTGTTGTTGGCATTATTCGCGACGTACAAGAGATCGGCATAGGCCAAGCCGTTAGCGAAGAAGAAATACGCTAGCGCAATTAGCGCAACGAGTCCGAGGAAGAGTGCTTTAGGTGGTCTGTTCATCTGCTGCCCTGAGTTCTCAAACCCAGGAAAACACTGGGTTCTACCGCAGATAATACAGCACTCGGATTCGCGATTGCAAGAGAGAACCGCCGCTTGCCCAGGCACTCGACGCATACGTTGACGTGTCCTACCGCGACAATCGCCTTGTTCAGGCCTGGCCCACCGAACGAACGACCGCACAAGTCACAGCCGACCCAGAGGGCCGTTTCACCGAAAGCAAGTATTTCCTCTTCCATGTCCATTAGAACACCTCCACAACGTCCCGCCCTCGAAATTCCAGCAGAGTCTCGCCTAGAAATGCCTCACCAAATTCCAGCAGACGCTCTCACGCCGCGACCAGTTCGGGCATCGTAAAAAGGTACTCGTAACAGAACGACGAAGTACCCACCCCTTCAACCCCTCCGAGGAGGGGAACATACCAAGGGCGTATCGTTAATCGATAATTGTTCTGGACACGGGTGATGGCGTGGGGTAGGATCGGGGTGTGGATTATGAATTGAAGCGAGAAGGTAACGCTGCCGCGAAAGGGCACAGGCGGTACGCCCGCGCCACTATCAGCGAGGGGACAAATCCCAAAACATGTGTTTCTGCGAAACGAACCCACCGTTTTTTGTATGAATTTTTACTGTAAGTGACTATGAATGCATGCGTTGTACAAGAAATGCGCGAGCGAAATCGGTGGGTTCGTTTTGGAAAACGAACCCACCGGAGAGGGTTTTTGGGGTCGTTTCTGGTGGAAAGTGGGTTCGTTTCAGGAAAACGAAGCCAGTTGCTACAGGCGACAGCGGCATTTGACTCCGCTCCGTCAAACTCGGCTTACGGCCCACAACCAGAGGCCTTTGTGAGGAAATTGGCTCCGCAGGCAGGACTCGAACCTGCAACCCGCGCATTAACAGTGCGCTGCTCCACCATTGAGCTACTGCGGAACCGGAAAGTGGCGGCCTTCTTATATAGGCGAGACACCGAGTTTCGTCAACTCTGCGCGTGCCTGGTCGGGATTTTGGTAATGGATGGCCTGCATCCCGGCGTGGCGGGCGACCTCGGCGTTGGCGGCGACGTCGTCGAGAAATACGGTGCGGGCGGCGGTCAGGCCGTACGTGCGCAGCGCGTGCTGGAAGATCGCGGGGTCGGGTTTGAGCAGGCCGACTTCGTGCGAGAGCACGTGCGCGTCGAAGTCCTGCAGAAACGGGTAATGCTCGAAGACGTAGTCCATGTGGATGGCATTCGTGTTCGAGAGGAGCAGGCGCGGGAGGCGGTTCTTGAGCGATTCGGCCAGCGCAATCATCGGGTCGATGGGCGTGAAGATCTCGGACCAGAGCAACGCGAACTCGCCGTAGGTGCCGTCGAAGGC